>CAYRPL010000006.1:0-27394 GCA_964426045.1 uncultured Alistipes sp.
ACCCGGGCGACAAGGAGGGTAAGGGCGGCATCTACAACTTTGTGACCAAGCGTGGTCTGTGCCGCGAGAATGCCCATCTGTCGTGGACCCAGGTCGAGACCGGCTCGGCTATCACCTGGAAGTACCCCAGCTGTGTACTGCTGGGTGACAACTCGGTGGGCGAGTTCTACTCCGTGGCGATGACCAACCACCTCCAGCAGGCCGATACGGGAACCAAGATGATTCACTTGGGGCGCAACACCCGCTCGCACATCATCTCAAAGGGTATCTCGGCCGGTCTGAGCGAGAACTCCTACCGTGGTCTGGTGCGTGTGGCCAAGGGCGCCGAGGGTGCCCGCAACTATTCGCAGTGCGACTCGCTGCTGATTGGCGACAAGTGCGGAGCCCATACCTTCCCCGAGATTGACTGTCATAACCCCTCGGCCGTTTTGGAGCACGAGGCCACGACCTCGAAGATCTCCGAGGAGCAGCTCTTCTACTGCCGCCAGCGAGGTCTGAATACGGAGGATGCCGTGGGCCTGATTGTCAACGGATATGCCAAGGAGGTGCTGGCAAAGCTCCCGATGGAGTTTGCCGTCGAGGCCCAGAAGTTGTTGGCACTGAGTTTAGAGGGCTCGGTAGGCTAATTCACAATTCACAATTTTCTAATTTTTGGTTTAGAAGATTGGGGAAACGGCAAGAGGAGAGGAAACAAAAGATTAAAAATCCGCACAAACGGTAAGAAGAGAGATAACAAAAGAATAGAAATCCGTGCAAACGGTAAGAAGAGAGATAACAAAAGAATAGAAATATGTTAAGTGTTAAGAACTTACACGCCTCGGTTGGCGAGAAGGAGATTTTGAAAGGCATCAACTTGGAGGTTAAGGCCGGAGAGGTACATGCCATCATGGGTCCCAACGGCTCGGGTAAATCGACCCTGGCATCGGTGCTGGCCGGCAACGAGAAGTTCACGGTGACGGCCGGAGAGGTGACATTCGAGGGGAAGAATCTGCTGGAGCTTCCCATCGAGGAGCGAGCTTCGCTGGGTCTGTTCCTCGGATTCCAGTATCCGGTGGAGATTCCCGGGGTCTCGATGGCCAACTTCATGAAGCAGGCGGTCAATGAGCAGCGCAAGTTCCGTGGCCAGGAGCCCCTGACGGCGGCCCAATTTCTGAAGATGATGCGCGAGAAGAGCGCCATCGTGGAGTTGGACACGAAGCTCACCTCACGCTCGGTGAACGAGGGCTTCTCGGGCGGTGAGAAGAAGAAGAACGAGATTTTCCAGATGGCAATGCTGGAGCCCAAACTCGCCATCCTGGATGAGACCGACTCGGGTCTGGATATCGACGCCCTGCGCATCGTTGCCACGGGCGTTACGAAGCTCCACACGCCGGAGAATGCCACGGTGGTCATCACGCACTACCAGCGTCTGCTGGACTACATCGTACCCGACTTTGTACACGTTCTCTACAAGGGCCGCATCATCTATTCGGGTGACAAGTCGCTGGCCCTGAAGCTCGAGAAGGAGGGCTACGATTGGTTGATTAACGACTATAAGGAGGAGTAATGGAGAGCGCAAAGATTCTTCCAAGAGTCTGCTCACTCGAGGGGGTGGAGTGGATCAAGGCCTCCGAGATGGGACAGTTGCGGATTGCGGCCCACACGGAGCGTCGCTTGGTGCTGCTGCACGATACAGCCGACAGCTCGGCTTGCGATATACACCTGGAGCAGGGGGCCCGACTGGAACTTACGGAGCTCTTTACGGCCGAGGCCTTCCGCTCGGCAACCATTACGCAGCAGGCTGACTCGAGGAGCGAACTGACGCTGCTGATGCTCGGCTCGGCCAATGTTGAGATGAACATCCTTCTCGAAGACGAGCGGGCCGAGAGCCGCCTTTCGGCCCTCTTCCTGGCCGCCGAAGGGGAGCATTGCGAGGTGGCACTGCGCACCGAGCACCGAGCTCCGGATTGCCGCAGCAATTCGCTGGTCAAGGGTGTAGCGAGTGGCAAGGAGTCCTTCGGTCGCTTCCGCGGCATGGTCTATGTGGCCCCCGACGCCCAACGCACCGATGCCCGCCAGACGAGCCGCAATATCGAACTTACGGCCGGTGCCCGGATTCGTACCGAGCCCCAATTGGAGATCTATGCCGACGATGTGAAGTGTTCGCACGGCGCTACGGTCGGACAGCTCGATGGTGAGGCGATTCTCTACATGCGCCAGCGCGGCCTCACGAAGCAGCAGGCCCGCCGTCTGCAAATCGAGGGGTTTGCCTCGGATGTGGTCTGCCACCATAAAAACGAGCAGTTGGCCGAACTGCTCTGCGAGCTGGTGAGCGAGAAATTACAGACAATGTAAAAATGTTGAACATCAACGACATAAGAAACAACTTCCCGATTCTCGAGCGCGAGGTTTATGGCCGCCCTTTGGTCTATTTGGACAGCGGAGCCACGGCCCAGAAGCCTCGTTGCGTGATTGAGAAGTGCGACGAGCTCTACCGCACCCTGAACGGCAATATCCACCGCGGAGCCCACTACCTGGCCGAGCAGATGACCGAGCAGTATGAGGCAGCCCGTGAGGAGGTGCGCCGCTTTATCGGAGCCCGAGAGCGTGCCGAGGTGATCTTCACGGCCGGCGCCACCGCCTCGCTCAATACGGTGGCCTACAGCTACTGCGAGATGGCCCTCTCAAAGGGTGACAACATCGTGGTCAGCGAGATGGAGCACCACTCGAATATTGTTCCCTGGCAGCTGATGTGTGAGCGCAAGGGGGCCGAGTTGCGGGTGCTGCGATTCGACGATGCGGGGCACCTGCCCACCGACCAAACCGAGGGGCTGATTGACGAGCGTACCCGCGTGGTTGCCGTCACCCAGGCATCGAATACGCTGGGCACACGCCCCGAACTGAGGCCCCTGATTGAGGCGGCCCACCGCATGGGTGCCGTTGTGGTGGTCGATGGCTGTCAGGGCGTTGTCCACGGCGGAGTTGATGTCCGGGAGCTGGACTGCGACTTCTATGCCTTCTCGGGCCACAAACTCTACGGCCCGACGGGAATCGGCGTACTGTATGGTAAGCGTGAGCTGTGGGAGAAGATGCCTCCGTTCCTCTGTGGCGGCGATATGGTAGACCGTGTATCGTTCGAGCGCACGACCTATGCCGAGCTGCCCCTGAAGTTCGAGGCCGGCACGGCCAACTTCATCGGAGCCGTGGGACTTGGCGAGGCGATTCGCTACCTGCGCACGCTGGATTTGGCGGCTGTCGAGGCCCACGAGAGCGACCTGCTACACTACGCCACCGAGCGACTGCAAGCCATCGAGGGGCTGCGCATCTACGGCACCGACCCCTCGAAGTGCGCCATTCTTTCGTTCACCATCGAGGGAACCCACCCCTACGACGTGGGGATGATACTCGACAAATTGGGTGTGGCGATTCGCACGGGCCAGCACTGCGCCGAGCCGGTGATGCAGCACTACGGCCTGAAGGGGATGTGCCGTGCCTCAATCGGCCTGTACAACACCCGCGAAGAGATTGACGCTTTGGAGGCGGCCCTCAGACGTGCCGCCCGCATGTTACGATAACCCAACCGAAAACCGACCTATGCTTATTGTACTTGAAGGGCTCGACGGAGCCGGAAAATCGACCCAGATTCAGCGCCTCAGACAACACCTCGAAGCGTGTGGCATCAAGAGCGAATACCTCCATTTCCCTCGCTTCGATGCCCCCGTATTCGGTGAGTTGAGTGCCCGCTTCCTGCGTGGCGAGTTCGGCTCGGTGGAGCAGGTAGACCCCTATCTGGTAGCCCTGCTCTATGCCGGTGACCGCAACGACGCTGCCAAGCTGATTCGCTCGTGGCTCGACCAGGGAAAGGCGGTGGTTCTGGACCGCTACGTCTACTCGAATATCGGCTACCAATGCGCCAAACTCGCCACCAAGGAGGAGCGTGAGCGCCTCTCGGAGTGGATTTTGGATTTGGAGTACAACTACTACGGCATCCCGCGCCCCGACCTTTCGCTCTTTTTGGATGTCCCCTTCTCCTTCACCGAGCGCAAACTCACGCAGGCACGCGAAGGCGAAGACCGCGACTACCTGCAGGGGGGCAAAGATATTCACGAGGGCTCGCTGACCCTTCAACAGTGTGTGCGCGAGGTCTACCTCTCGGCCGCCGAAAAGGATGAGGCCCTGCGAGTTATCAGCTGCGACAACGGCTCGGGCGAGATGGCCTCGCCGGACCAGATTTTTGCCCGCATTTTGGAAGTTACGAACCCCCTGATGCAGAAGTAACCTATGCCATCCCGCATCCTGAAATGGGCAGCCATCATCTGCCGGCTGATTCTGGCCCTCTGCTTCATCTTCTCGGGCTTCAGCAAGGTCATCGACCCCTGGGGTACGGCCCTGAAGGTCGATGAGTACCTGGCCATCTACGGCTTTGAGTGGCTCAGCCGCCTTGCGATGGCGTTCTCGATTTGGCTGTGCGGAGCCGAGCTGATGATGGGTTGCATGCTGCTCTTCAAGGTGCGTATCCGCTTAGTTTCAATCTTCGCCCTCTTTTCGATGGGCTTCTTTACCCTGCTCTCGCTGCTGAGCGCCACAGTCCTTCCGGTCGAGGATTGCGGCTGTTTTGGTGAGCTGTGGAAGCTCTCCCCGAAAGCAACTTTCCTGAAAAATCTTATTCTTCTTCCGATGGCCGCCGTGGTGTGGTATCGCTACCGCCCCGACAAGATTTTTGCCTTCAAACCCCTCGAAATTCTCCTCACGCTCCTCTTTTTCAGTGGGGCAATGGGGCTTGGAATCTATTGCAGTCGCCACCTGCCGCTGATTGACAACCTCCCCTATAAGATAGGCGTAGACCTGCGTGAAGAGCGACTCAATCCCCGAACACCGATCGACGAGGAGCCCGTAGAGACGATTCTTGTCTACCGCAACCGCAAGACGTGCAAGCTGCGTGAATTTGCACTCACCGACACCGAGTGGCAGAACGACAAGAAGTGGGAGTGGGTCGAGACTCGCACCGACTTTACCACTCCGCCCATCCAGGCCTCGATTGCCGAGTTTGCCCTGCGCGACCATGGGGGCGAGATTACCGAGGAGGTGCTACTGACCGAGGGTCGCCTCTATATGCTCTGTGTCAATAACTTCAAGCGACTGCGCCGTGGATGCGCCAACCGCCTCCGCTCGCTTGTCGAACGAGCTGACCAGCAGGGAGCCTCGGTAATCTGCCTTACGCCCGATATGCTCCCCGCCGGTGCCGAGTTCTCGTTCTTCGGCTCACGCCCCGTGCGCTGCTGCAACATCGACGTACACACGGCCCGCACGCTGCTCAGAGCCAACAACGGCGTGGTGAGACTCGACGATGGTGTAATCACCGACAAGCGAAACTGTCGCGATATCGAACTCGAATAGCGAAAAAAGAGCCGCTGCTTCAGGCTCGGCATAAAGATTGGTATGGGATTCGAAGAGAATCCGATACCAATTTTTTATGTTGTCAGCCATTCGTTTCCTTCGAGGCCTCGGTCCGGTTTTGGCGCTGCTGTGTGCTGGATGCAACCGCACCCCCAAGCCAACCGACCAGGCCACCCCTCTTACCGTCAAGGCCGCTACGGCCAAAAGTGTTACAACCATCGAAAAGGAGTTCGTGGGGCTCTCAACCCCCGACGATGCAGTCAATCTGGCCTTCAAAATCGGGGGTCAGGTAGTCGATATACCCGTATCGAAGGGGCGGGCCGTGGAACAAGGTGAGCTGATTGCCCGGCTCGATGAGCGGGATGTGGAGTTGCAGGTCGAGGCCGACCGCACGGCCTGGGAGGAGGCACGCTCGCAATTGGAGCGCATGAAGCGTCTGTTGGCCCATGAGGCCATCTCGCAACAGGAGTACGAGCGGGCCAACACCACCTATGCCCGTGCCCGCTCGACCTACGAGAACTCACGTTCGTTGTTAAGCGACACGAAGATTCGAGCCCCCTTTTCGGGGGTTATCGAGGCCACCTATGTCGATGCCTACCAACGTGTTGCATCGGGCGAGCCAATCGCCCGCCTGGTCAAACCCCTTACCCTTACGGTCACCTTCACCGCCCCCGAGCAGAGCATCTACAGCCTCTCGGAGCCCTCGACCCGCTTTACAGTACTTTTCGACAACTACCCGGGCATCGAATTTTCGGCACGCCTGAAAAACTACGCCCGCACCTCGGTCAATGCCTCGGGATTTCCTACGTCACTTACGCTGATTGACCCCGACACGGTCCGCTACCCCATCGCTCCCGGGATGTCGTGCACGATTCTTATGCGTCTGCAGGAGCCCATAGAGGGGGTCGTTGCCGTACCATTGAGCGCCATTCGTGCTCCGGCAGCCGGTGGCACCGAGGTCTGGGTCATCGACTCCCTAGGGCGTGTCGAGTTGCGCAAGGTCACACTCGGAAACCCCGTGGGCGACTCCGAAATTGCGGTTCTGAGCGGTCTGAAGGCGGGTGAGCGGGTCGTCACGGCGGGAGTCTACCGCCTCAAGGAGGGCGACCGCGTGCGTATATTGAACTTAGAAAACACCGCAACACAATGAAGTCGCTCCCCCAAATCGCCTTTGAGCGCCGCCCGCTCTTCGTATTCCTCTTTGTGGTGCTGCTTGCCGGCGGCATCCGCAGCTTTATGCAGCTCGGCAAGCGCGAGGATTCGACCTTTGTCATCAAGACCGCAGCCCTGAGTTGTCACTACCCGGGGGCCTCGCCCCTTGAGGTCGAGGAGCTGATTACCGAGCCCATCGAGCGTGAGGTGCAGGGGATGCCCTCGGTGCATAAAATCACCTCCGAATCCCGCTACGGAGTCTCGATGATTCGTGTCGAGCTGGACCCCGCAACACCGGCCCGTGAGATTCCGCAGCGCTGGGACGAGTTGCGACGCCGCACCCTGAATGTCGTCTCCGAGCTGCCCGAAGGGGCCTCGGCAATTCGTATCAGCGACGACTTCGGCGACCTCTACGGCCTCTACTTCGGACTTGCAGCCGATCGGGGATACAGTTTCAGCGAGCTGCGCCAAAAGGCCCGCGACTTGCAGATTGCCCTCCAGCGTATCGAGGGGGTCGAGCGGGTCGTGCTCTATGGCGAGCAGGAGCCGGTCATCAACCTCTACATCTCGACAGCCGCCTTGGCGGGTTTCTCGATTCGCCCCGAGGCGATTATCACCACCTTAGGCGAACAAAACCGCCTGCTGAGCAGTGGCAGCCGGGCGGCCGGAGAGCTGCGCATCGAAATTCTGGAGGGTGGCACCTACCACTCGTTGGAGGCCCTTTCGGACCAGCTGCTGATGGCTTCAGATGGCAAGCAGTATCGCTTGGGTGACGTCGCCCGCATCGAGCGCAGCTACCGTACACCCCCTTCATCGCTGATGCGCATCGGCGGACTGCGGGCCATCGGCATCGGCATCTCGACCGAGGCGGGAAGCGACGTGGTGCAGGTCGGAGAGCGGGTTCGTGCCACACTGAAGGAGAGTCCGCTGCCCGTGGGTCTGCAACTCGAGGAGCTCTACCCCGAGGACCAAATTGCCCGTGAGGCGACCAACTCTTTTCTAATAAATCTCATCGAGTCGCTCCTGATTGTTGTGGGGATGATTATGCTTACGATGGGGCTTCGCGAAGGGGTGGTCATCGGTTCGTCGCTCCTCTTCTCAATTGGGGGCACGCTGCTCGTGATGCTCCCCTTAGGCGAGGGGCTGAACCGCACCTCACTGGCCGGATTCATCATCGCCATGGGGATGTTGGTAGACAACGCCATTGTGGTCATCGACAACGCCCGCCAACGTATCGAGCAGGGCGAGAGTATGCATAAAGCCCTGATACACGGAGCCGAGGAGCCCGCCTGGAGTCTGCTGGGGGCTACGTTGATTGGTATCTTCTCGTTCCTGCCCCTCTACCTGGCCCCCTCGTCTGTCGCCGAGATCATAAAACCCCTCTTTGTGGTGGTGGCCCTCTCGCTCATCCTGAGTTGGCTGCTGGCCCTGAGCCAGACCCCACTGATGGCCGAGTGGCTGCTGAAGGCAAAGCCACAGGCCAAGAGCCCGAACCCGCAGAGGTTTGGTCGCCACTTCGAGCGGATGCTGCACTACGCCCTGCGCCACCGCACGATGCTGCTTCTGGGCATTGTGGGGCTCTTCGCCCTCTCGCTGTGGCAGATGGGCCGCATGCCGCAAAACTTCTTTCCGAACCTCGACAAGCCCTACTTTCGGGCCGACGTGATTCTGCCCGCCGGCTACGATATTCGCTACACCGAAGAGCAGCTCGCCCAAATGGAGCAGTGGCTGCTCTCGCAGCCCGAGGTGAAACGTGTATCGCTCACCGTCGGGGGAACACCCCCACGCTACTACCTGGCATCGAGCAGCGTTGCGGGCCGCCCGAACTTCGGGAACCTGCTCGTCGAGCTGCACGACCAAGAGCAGACAGCCACCCTCGAAGAGCGCTTTGCCTATTGGGTCGGGGAGCAGTTGCCCGACTGCTGGCTGCGCTCGTCGCTCTTCAAACTCTCGCCCGTACCCGATGCCGCCATCGAGTTCGGCTTTATCGGCCCCGACATCGAGACCCTACAACGGCTGGCCGACTCGGCCGAGGCCATCCTTTGGCGCACGCCCCAATGTCAGAACATTCGCCAAAGCTGGGGCAATCGCATCCCCACCTGGGAGCCCCTCTACTCGCAGATGAAGGGGCAGCGAATCGGCATCTCGCGTACACGCCTGGCCGAGGGGGTTACACTCGCAACAGCCGGCTATCCCTTGGGCGAATACCGCGAAGGGGACCGCGTACTCCCCATTCTGCTCAAACAAGAGGCCGCCGAAAACCAAGGGCTTTCGGCGCTGGGTGGAACTCCGCTCTTCTCACCCCGTGGGGCCGTCTATTCGCTCGACCAGGCGATATCGGGCACACGCTTTGAGTTTCGACGCAGTCGTATCGAACACTTCAACCGCGAGCGGGTGATGAAGGTGCAGTGTGACCCCCGACGCGGAGTCAATACCGGGCAGCTGCAACGCACACTGCAGGAGCAGATTGAGCAGATACCTCTGCCCGCAGGTTATCGGATGCGGCTCTTTGGCGAGCAAGAGAGCCAGGCCGAGTCGAACAGTGCGCTGGCCGACAAACTCCCCCTGACCCTGCTTCTGATCTTTACAACCCTCATGCTCCTGTTCGGCAACCTGCGTGATTCGCTGTTAGTCGTTATGCTGCAACCCCTGATCTTCATCGGAGTTGTGCTGGGTCTGAGCCTTACGGGCAAGGTTTTCAACTTCTTTGCCCTGCTCGGATTGTTGGGCCTGGTGGGAATGAACTGCAAAAATGCCGTGGTGCTCATTGATGCCGTCACACGGCTGCGGGCAGCGGGCCGAGAGCCCTACCAGGCCTTGGTGGAGGCGACACGCAGCCGTGTAATTCCCGTCATCACCGCCTCGGGAACCACCATCTTAGGGTTGGTACCCCTGCTCTTTGACTCACTGTTCGGAGCGATGGCGGCAACCATCATGGGCGGACTGCTCGTCGGTACGCTCCTCACTATCTTCATACTTCCGTTGCTCTACTCGCTCTTTTATGGTATCACACCCCAAAAATCGGAACAATGAACCACTTACAACCTTTGATTGGCACCCTTCTGCTACTTATGTTCGGCTCTTCGGAGAGCTCGGCCCAACTCTCGTCACAAGAGTACCGCGAGCGTGTGATTCGCTACAGCCGCTCGCTGCGCCTGTCCCAGGCCCGCACCCGCGAGGCGCACGAGCGGCAGCGCCTGGCTGCCGGCCAGATGTGGCCCCAACTCTCGGCCACAGGCAGCTTTACGCTGAATCTGCGTCAAAACCAAGGCGTAAAACCCTGGGGCTTTTCGCTGGGGCCCGAGCTCTCGGCCACGCTCTATGGTGCGGGGCTTCGTGACCGATTCGAGGCGGCGACTCGCAATCTGTGGGCCACCGAGGCCGAGGAGTCGGGTGCCGAAATCGAGATTCGCTATGCAGCCGACTATGCCTATTGGAACCTCTCTGCCATGGAGGCCTATCGGGCAGCCATGGAGCGCTATGTGGAGATTATCCGCTCGCTGAAACGCATCATCGAGGAGCGCTTCAACGAGGGCTACATCGCCAAGGGGGATGTACTGATGATCGAAGCACGACTCAGCACAGCCGAGTATGAGCTGCTGGTAGCCGAGCAGAACTTCGAGGTCGCCCTGCACAACTTCAACATCCTGCAGGGGTTGCCGAGCGACGAACGATTCGAGCTTGGAGTGTCGATTCTCGATGAGCGACCCCACCCCGAGCGCACAGAGCTGTCCGAGCTCCTTGATACCCGCCCCGATTTGCGGGCCGCCAAACTGCGTCTTGAGGAGGCCGAGTGGACTACCCGCAGCATCCGTGCAAGCTATAATCCCCGCCTTTCGGTCGGCATCAACGGCAGCTGGAGCCCCCAATCTCCCAACCGAAACGGCGAAACCATCCTCAACGGGGCCCTCTTTGCCCGCCTGAGCGTTCCGATTTTCGGTTGGGGAGCCCGCCGTCGGGCCGTAGCGGCCTACAAGGCGGTCGAGAGCCAACTTCATTGGGCCCGCGAGGAGTTGCAGGATGAGATTCTACTCATGGAGCGCAACGGCTGGAGTGCCGTGGTCGAGAGTTACGCCCGTGTGCAGACCATGCGCGAGAGCCTGCGCATTGCGGGCGAGAACCTCGAGTTGGGAACCTACTCCTACAGCGAGGGGCTTGCGACAATCCTCGATGTGCTACAGACGCAATTGGATTGGATTCAAATCTACACCAACTCGATTACCGCCCACTTTAACTTTGCCATCGCTTGTGCCGACTATGAGCGCATTACAGCAAGGGACGACTAAAATTAGTCATCCCTTGCTGTAATGAATCCATGGTCTTTTTTCAAGAGACCATATCCATCTGAGAATCCACTTGAGCAATCATCTTCAACATCTTCAACAGTCCGCAATCCTCGTCGTGGGTCTTGCGAACGGCTGTCGAGGCGGCCTCCTGCTCCGAGGGGTCGTTGGTGCGCACCCAATAGCGCACGGAAAAGTGGGTAAAGTAACTCTCGGCCTTCAGGGTCGGGGTTGAGAGCTCTCCCGTGAGCGAAATTTCAAACTCCGGCAGATGGAGGTGTGCACGCTTCAGATTCTGCTCCAGGGTATAGCAGGCACACAGAGCGGCCGAGTAGAGCAACAGCTCCTTGGGGTTCAGAACCTCACAATCCGAATGGCTCATCAGGTCGAATTTGGCCGCATCCGAGCGGCGCAGGGTAACCGTAAATTTCATTTTTATTCTCTTTTTTTGGTTATACATGACCCATCGGGCAAGAATCGTTCCTATATGCACCCCAAATCAGAGAAAAAACAGCCACAAAACAGCCATAAAATAACTTCGCAAACAAATCTGAACAGCTTCTAAAATTCGAAAAAAAATATTACCTTTGTTGCTATATTACCAAGGTGAACTATGCAACGAACTTTTATATTCTTTACCATACTGATAATCACCGCACTTGAAAGTTTTACGAGTGTGGCACAAACTCCCGAGCGCGAGCTTAAGGTCGAGTTACGTCGTGCCGAAGAGCTCTTCGAGCGGGGCCGCTGGGCCGATGCCCGCCATGCCTGGCTCGAAATCAACAGCCGGTTGGAGCTCCAGGCTCCCGAGCGTGAGCTGGCAGCCTACTATCTGGCCGTGACGGCTGTCGAGTTGGGCCACCCCGACGCCGAGACGGCTCTGCTGCACTTCGAGCAGCACTACCCGGGCTCGCTGCGCACCAACGACATCCGCTTTGCCCGTGCCTCCTACTACTGCACCCAAGGCAACTACGCCAAAGCCCGCGAGGCCTTCGATCGAACCGACTACCGGGCCCTCTCGGCCGACAACCGCTCGAAGTTCGACATTCGCCGCGGCTACATCGACTTTTCCGCCGAGCAGTACGACGAGGCATACAGCTACTTCGAGCGGGTGGATGCAAAGAGCCCCTATGCCGACCACGCCCTCTACTACCGCTCCTACTTCGACTATGTGCGGGGCGATTACGACAAAGCCCGCTTAGGCTTCAGCCGTCTGACGCACAGCAGCACCTACAGCTCGCTGGCCCCCTACTACCTTCTGCAGTTGGAGTTCCGCCAGCAGAACTACACCTACGTCACCGAGCGGGGTGACGCCCTGATTGAGGGGGCTGCACCGAGCCGCCAATGCGAGCTGCTGCGAATGATGGCCGAGTCGTGGTTCCACCTCAACAACTACGCCAAGGCCTACGAATATGCCGCCACATACCGCACAGCCGGTGGCGAGGAGAGCCGCGAGAGTGCCTACATCGAGGGCTTCTCGCTCTATCGTCTGGCCCGTTACGAGCAGGCTGCCGAGGTGTTACGTCGCGTAGCCGGTCCGGCCGATGCCTTGACCCAGAACGCCGCCTACCACCTGGCCGACTGCTACCTGCGCTTAGGCGACAAGGCCTCGGCCATGCAGGCCTTTGCGATGGCCACCGACCCTTCACTCTCGGCCGAGATTGCCGAAGACGCCCTCTACAACTACGCCAAGTTGCAGTATGAGCTGGGCGGAGGTCGCTTCAACGAGGCCATCAACCTGCTGACCCGCTACCGCAAGGAGTACCCCCAAAGCGAGCGCTCCGAGGAGATTAACACCCTGCTGGCCGCCGCCTACTACAACTCCGAGAACTACGATGCCGCCTACGAGGCGATTCGCACCCTCCCAACGCCCGACAGCGAGCTGCGGGCTGCCCGCCAAAAGATTACCTACTACCGTGCCCTCAAGCAGTTTGAGGCGGGTAACCTGGCCGAAGCCGACCGCACGCTGCGGGAGTCGATTGAAGGGGGAGTGAGTGCCCGCTATAGTTCGCTGGCCGGATTCTGGCGAGGTGAGATTGCCTGTGCCCTCGACCGCTCGGCGCAAGCCATTCCCCTCTTCGAGAGCTACCTGCAACGGGCCCCGAAGAGTGAGCGCGAGTATGCGCTGGCCCACTACAACCTCGGTTACTGCCACCTCAAAGGGCAGCAGAGCGCTGAGGCCGTCTCCTCCTTCGAGAAGTTCCTGGCGCTCTACCCCACCGACGACGAGCTGCGGGCCGATGCCTGGAACCGCCTGGGCGACAGTCGCTACATCTCCCGCCAATTTGAAGAGGCCCTCAAGGCCTACCGGACAGCCGCTGCAAGCAGCACCACGGCCCGTTACTACGGAGCCTATCAGGAGGCTGTCACGCTGGGTGTGTTGGGGCAAAACGACCAAAAAATCGCCCGCCTCAAGCAGATATCCGAGGCTGAGATGGGTGATTATGCCGACGATGCCACCTACGAGTTGGGGCGCAGCTACATGAACCAGAAGCGTTACAGCGAGGCGGCCCGTGTGCTCAAGAGCTTTACCGAGCGCTACCCCCACTCCCCGAACCACACGGCGGCCCTGAGCGACTTGGGTGTCATCTACACCAACTTGGGCAACAAGAGCGAGGCGATGGCCTACTACGACCGTGTGGTGAAGCGCTCGCCCACCTCGGCCGAGGCCCGAGGTGCCCTGCAGGGGATTCGCGAGCTCTACTTAGCCGATGGAAATGCCGAGGGCTACATCACCTATGCCGAGCAGAGTGGTGTCGAGGGTGAACTCTCGGCCCGCACACGCGACTCGCTGAGCTTCGCCGCCGCCCAGAGCCTCTACTTAGCCGACCGACGCGACGATGCCGCCCGCTCGCTGCGCAGTTATATCAAGAGCTATCCCAAGGGGGCCTACCTGAACGACGCCCTCTACTTTTTGAGCAACTGCTACCGCTCGGCAAATGACAGCCGCGAATTGGAGTGTCTGAAACAACTCGCCGCAACCGGTGAGCACCAATACACGGCCGTGGCCCTTACGCGCCTGGCTCCGCTGGCGGCCGAGAAGGGCGAACACACGGTGGCAGCCGAGGCTTATGGTCGCCTGAGTAACTGCGCCCCCACGACCGAGGAGCGTACAGAGGCCCTCGAGGGCTATGTCACCTCGACCCTCGCTACCGAAGATGCGGCCGCCATCGAGGCGATGGCCCTCGAGGTCGAGAGCCGCTCCGATGCCTCAACCTCGGCCCTGCGTAAGGCTCGCTTTGCCCGTGCCCGCCTCATCGAACAGCGTGGTGAGCGCCAACAGGCCCAGACCCTCTACGACAAATTGCGTGAGGAGGTTCGCTCGGCCGAGGGTGCCGAGGCGATGTATCGCACGATTCTCTCGAAGATGGATGAGGGCAAGTGGAAGGAGGTCGAAAAGCTCGTCTTCGCCTTTGCCGAGATGCCCTCGCCCCACAACTATTGGTTGGCCCAATCGTTCCTCACGCTGGGCGACTGCTACCTGAAGCAGAACGATGGGTTCCAGGCCCGTGCCACCTGGCAGAGTGTCGCCGACGGCTACTCGCCTACAGACGACGGCATTGTCGAGGAGGCCAAAGCGCGTATCAATCAACTGAATTAGCCATGAAACAACTGCTCTATACCCTGCTGCTCTTGCTTCCGCTCTCACTCTCGGCCCAGGTACAAAAGGAGGTCGAGGTCTCGAAGAGCTATGTTCCGCGCGTTGCTCCGGCCACCAAGCTGGCCCTGCAACCCGACTTTACCGATACGGTCAAGCTGCGGCCCGAAATCGACTATACCATCCAGCCCCGCGCCCTGAATACCCAACTCGAGAGTCGCACCTTCCGACCTGCAACGGTCACCTATTGGGAGTTCAACCGTCCCTCGATGGGCTACCTGAAGGCCGGCGTCGGGGCCCCGCTCAACTCGCTGGCCGACCTACGTATCGCCACACAGAACCCTTCGATTGGCTATGCCCTGCTCTACCTGAACCACGAGGGCGACTACGCCAAGGTGCGCAATGCCGCCGGCAAGCACCCCACCTCGACACGGATGTATAACCGCATCGGAGCCGCTGCGGGTCGCTACCTGGGGCGCCACACCCTCGAGGCCGATTTGAGCTACGAAAACTACCTTACCCACCGCTACGGAGCCACCGACCCGACAGATGATTGGATGGTTGGCAGCCGCATAAACTATGGCGAGGCCGAATTGCGCATCCGCCTTGGCGATGACTTCAACAACTCGGAGAAGGTCAATTTCAATGTCGAGGGGTGGGGACTCTACCTGCACGACAACAGCCAAAACTGCCAACCCACCGATCTGGCACAGGTAGATGCCGGAGGTCGCGGCCGCATAGATTTTCGCCGAGGCGGCCATCGCATCGGCATCGGATTTGGCTTCGAGGGAGCCTGGGGCCTGCGCGACTCCCAAGACGAGAACCTGAACTTCCGAGGCGAACTCAGTTACAGCTTCGCCCATCGCAGCTTCGACGCCGAGGTGGGGATGACGTACCACTACAGCAAGGTTCGCTGCGGGGAGCAGAGCGAGGGTTTCCACTATCCGATACCCCATCTTCGACTGAAATTCAATGTCGGAGACGGCGTCTTTGTCCCCTATGTGGGATTTGACAGCGAAATCGAGCGCAACGACTTCCGCTCGCTGCTCCGTGAGAATCCCTACACCACAACGGGGCTCTGGCTGCCGAAAAATACCGTAAGCTACAACCTGCGAGCCGGTGTCGAGGGCAACCTCTCGAACCGTCTTTCGTACCGACTGCACTTCACGATGTCGTGGCTCGAGAATGCCCGCTATTGGTACGGTGTGAACCTTTCGAGCGAGGAGCAGACAAGCAACAACTACCTGCAATTCGCTGTGGCCCAGGCACGTCGCAACACGGCCACCATCGGGGCCGAGCTGAAGTGGCGCCCCGCCACCGATTGGCTCATTCAGGGCTCGGTTACGGGCTACCTGCACGACTTCACGGCCCAAATCGAGGGGCACGACCTCTGCGGCGGACTCCCCGCCTTAGAGTCGAAGCTCAAGGTGAGCTACCACCACCGCAAATTCACGATTCGTGCCGCAGCCGAGTTGCAGAGCACCCGCTATTGGAGCAACCTGAAGTACGATCCGGCGGCCGACGCTCCGGCATTCTCGATCTACAAACTCCCCATCACGGTCGATTTGTCGCTGGGTGCCGACTACCACCTGAATACGAAATGGAGCCTCTTTTTGGAGGGCCGCAACCTGCTGAACGAGCGCCTGCACGATTGGGCCAACTACCCCCTGACGGGTATCGGCTTCACCATTGGCGCCATTTTGAATTTCTGACGGAAATTCCAAATGAGAAATGAACAATGAGCAACGAGCAATTGCCCAAACGATATTAAATTTGAAGAATAAACAGTTATGGAAAACATAGCAATCTATATCCTGTGTGGAGTACTCTTAACAGGATTCATTCTGTTGCTGACTGCCTGGTTGCGCAGTCGCACCTCCGAGGCGGCTCTGCGGGCCGAGGTTATCGAGGCTCGGGGGCTGCAACAGCAGGCTGAAGCACGCATCGAGGCCTCGGTGGAGCGGGCCTCGGCCTCCGAAGAGCGTGCCTCGAAGGCCGAGGGTGAGTTGCGCGAGGTGATTGCCGAGCGAGCAGCCCTCGAAGCCAGATTGGAGGGGGCTGAGCAGCGTCTGAAAGATGAGCAGGAGCGTCACACCCTCAGCGAGCAGTCGCGCAAAGAGGCCGAAGAGGCGATGCGTCTGCAATTTAAGACCTTGGCCACCGATATTTTGGGTGAGCAGTCGCGCACCTTCCGTGAGACGAACAAGGAGTCGATAGATGCCCTTCTGAAGCCCTTCAAGCAGAATATCTCGGACTTCCGCGAGCGGGTCGAGAAGATTTATGCCACCGAGGCCGAGCAACACGGAGCCCTGAAGAACGAACTGAAGCATCTGATGGAGCTCAACCACCGCATCACGACCGAAACCTCGAATCTGACCCGTGCGCTGAAGGGTGACTCGAAGGTGCAGGGCGACTTCGGAGAGATGATTCTGGATACGATTCTTGCCTCGTCGAACCTCGTGCGCGGTGTCCACTACCAGGTGCAGGATACGATGAAAAACGAGGCCGGCGAGAATGTCCGCCCCGATGTGGTACTCAACCTGCCCGACAGAAAGCAGATTGTCATTGATTCGAAGACCTCGCTGACGGCCTATGCCGCCTACAGCTCGACCGAGCTTGCCGAGGAGCGCACAGCCCACCTCAGGGCCCACTTGGAGTCGGTACGCAAGCATGTGTTGGAGCTCTCGTCGAAGCGCTATCAGGAGCTGATGGCCTGCTCGCCCGACTTCGTGGTGATGTTCATCCCCAACGAACCCGCCTTCCTGGCGGCCATGCAGGCCGATGCCGAAATCTGGGCCGATGCCTACAAGCGCAAGGTGATTATCTCGTCGCCCACCAATCTCTTTGCCCTGCTGAAGTTGGTCGATAACCTCTGGCAGCGTAGCGATTTGGAGCGCAATACACGCGATATTGCCGAGTGCGGTTCGAAGATTTACGACCAATTGGTCGCCTTCAGCGAGGCTCTGCAAGGCATCGAAAAGGGGCTCAAGACGGCCCAAGGCTCCTACGACGAGGCCTTCAAGCGTTTTACGCAGGGCAACAACAACTTGGTGCGCTTAGGTGAGCGCATGGTCGCTCTGAATGTCAAGATCAAGAAGCGCCTGGCTGCCTCGGTACTCGACAGTGCGGAACTCGATACCGAGAAGAGTGCAGAGGGCGAAAAGGCCGAAATCGGTGATTAAGCCCCCCCAAAAAACGCTAAAGGAGAAGAAGCAACCAAACCAAAAATAGAAAACCCTACAAACAATCGGAAACGAATAAACCAAAAATAGAAAACCCTACAAACGATCGGAAACGAACAAACCAAAAATAGAAAACCTAAAACTTCTAAGAAGATGACACGAATTATCTCACCCTCGATGCTCTCGGCCGACTTTGGCAACTTAGAGCGTGATAGCCGAATGATTGACCGCAGCCGTGCGCAGTGGTTCCATATCGACGTGATGGATGGTGTATTTGTTCCCAATATCTCGTTCGGATTTCCGGTGCTGGCGGCCATCTCCAAGTGTACCGAAAAGGTGATTGACACCCACCTGATGATTGTCGAGCCCGAGAAGTATGTCGAGCGCTTCGTGAAGGCCGGTTCTGACTACGTCACCTTCCATATCGAGGCTACCGAAAAGGTGCAGGAGTGCATCGATCTGATTCACGCTGCAGGGGCCAAGGCCGGTATCTCGATTAAGCCCAAGACCCCCGTGGAGGCCCTGCGCGAGTGGCTGCCCCAAATCGAGCTGGTGCTCGTCATGTCCGTAGAGCCGGGCTTTGGCGGCCAGAGCTTTATCGAGGGCTCGACCGAGAAGGTGGCCGAACTGAAGAGTCTGATTGCCCAGACCGGCTCGAAGGCCCTCATTGAGGTCGATGGCGGCGTATCGTCGAAGAATGCCCGCGAGCTCTACGATGCCGGAGCCGATGCCTTGGTGGCCGGAAGTGCCGTCTTCAAAGCCCCCTCGCCCGAGGCGGAGATTGCCAATATCCTGGATGCCTAAATTTTGAGCCATATATTTAATATCAGCAACTTGTAACCCCAACTCATGATTTCGTTAGACAGCTTGACGGTCAGCTACGGAGGGTGGACCCTCTTTGACAACATCTCGTTCCTGATTAACCCCAAAGACCGCATCGGTTTGGTGGGCAAGAACGGAGCGGGCAAGACCACCCTCCTGCGCCTGATTATCGGCGAACAGCAACCCACCTCGGGTGCGGTGACAAAGACCGCCGACTGCACGGTGGGCTACCTGCCCCAGCAGATGAAGGTGGCCGACACCACGACCTTGGTCGAGGAGACGGCCAAGGCCTTTGAGGAGGTGCTGCGTCTGGAGGCCGAGATTGAGCGTCTGACAGCTGAGATTGGCGAGCGCACGGACTATGAGTCCGAGGGTTACGAGGAGTTGCTGCACCGCCTGAACGATGCCAACGACCGCTACCACATCCTGGGTGGCGAGACCCGCGATGCCGATATCGAGAAGACCCTGCTGGGCTTGGGCTTTCGACGTGACGATTTCCAGCGGGCCACCAGCGAGTTCTCGGGCGGCTGGCGCATGCGTATCGAGTTGGCAAAGTTGCTCTTGCGCCGCCCCTCGATATTCCTGTTAGATGAGCCCACGAACCACCTCGATATCGAGTCGATACAGTGGCTCGAGGAGTACCTGAAAAATTACAACGGAGCGGTGCTGGTTATCTCGCACGACCGTGCCTTCCTGGACAACGTAACCACTCGCACGGTCGAGCTCTCGCTGGGCAAGATTTACGACTACAAGGTCCCCTACTCGAAATTTGTGGAGCTGCGTCGCGAACGTCGCGAGCAGCAGCTGGCCGCCTACGAAAACCAGCAGCGCCTGATCGAAAAGACCGAGGAGTTTATCGAGAAGTTCCGCTACAAGCCCACCAAGTCGAACCAGGTGCAGTCACGCATCAAACAGCTCGAAAAGCTCGACCGCATCGAGGTCGACGAGGAGGACCTGGCGACCCTGAACATCAAATTCCCGCCGGCACCCCGCTCGGGTCAGATTGTGGCCGAGCTGAAGGAGGTCGGGATGTCGTTTGGCCGGAAACATGTCTTCAGCGGTGCTGAGTTCACCATCTCGAAGGGGGATAAAATTGCGCTGGTAGGTCGCAACGGCGAGGGAAAGACCACGCTGGCCCGCATGCTGATTGGGCAGCTTACCCCCACCGAGGGCTCAATCCGCCTCGGAGCCAATGTCAATATCGGCTACTATGCCCAGAATCAGGAGGATTTGATGAATGGCGAGATTACGGTCTACGACACCTTAGACAAGGTGGCCGTAGGTGATATTCGCACCCGCCTGAGGGATATTCTCGGAGCCTTTTTGTTCCGTGGCGAGGATATCGAGAAGAAGGTCAAGGTACTCTCGGGTGGTGAGCGCTCGCGCCTGGCCTTGGCCTCGCTGATGCTCGAGCCCCACAACCTGTTGGTGCTCGACGAGCCTACGAACCATATGGATATGCGCTCGAAGGATATTTTGAAGAGTGCCCTGCTGAAGTATGACGGTACGGTGGTGGTTGTATCGCACGACCGTGAGTTCTTGGATGGCATGGTGGATAAGGTTTACGAGTTCCGCGACGGTGGAGTCAGGGAGTACTTAGGCGGCATCTACTACTTCTTGGAGAAGCGCAAGTTGGAGTCCCTGCGTGAGGTGGAGCGCAAGAGCGCATCCCCCGCAGCCACAACCGCAACACCCAAGGAGGCCTCATCAGGCAAGTTGAGCTACGAGCAGCGCAAAGAGCAGGAGAAGCAGATTCGCAAGCTGAAAAAGGCGGTCGAGGCCATCGAGTCCGAGCTGGCCGACCTCGAGCAGCAGATTGCCGCCTGGGACAGCAAGCTGGCAGCTGCCACGGAGTATGTCGAGGCCGACTATGCCGCCTATAACGACCTGAAAGCCCGCTACGAGAAGTTGATGCATGAGTGGGAACAGAGAAGCTATGAATTGGAATTAGTTGAAGAACAATAGAGTAATAGACTATGGATAACAACCTGATTTTTGGTATTCGCCCCGTGGCCGAGGCCATTGAGGCACGCAAGCAGATCGAGAAGCTCTACATCCGCAAGGGGGCCGAGGGCCCGCTGATGCAGGAGCTCAAAGACCTCTGCATGCGCCACCACCTGCGCTGGCAGGAGGTCCCCATCGAGAAGCTCAACCGCCTGACGAAGGGAAATCACCAGGGCGTGGTGGCCCAGATTGCCGCCATCGAGTATGTCGAGTTGCAGGATATTTTGGAGCGTGTACCCGACGACGAGACCCCGCTGATTGTCCTCTTTGACGGAGTGACCGACGTGCGCAACTTCGGAGCCATCGCCCGCTCGGCCGAGTGTGCCGGAGCCCACGGTCTGATCACCCCGCTCAAGAACTCGGCACCGGTCAATGCCGAGGCGATTCGCTCATCGGCCGGAGCCCTGACGACCATCCCCGTCTGCCGCGTAGGTTCGGTACGCAACACCCTCAAGCAACTCCAGATGGAGGGTTTCCAGGTGGTAGCTGCCACCGAGAAGAGCCGCAAGCTGCTCTACGATGCCGACCTTAGGAAGCCTACCGTGATTGTGATGGGCTCGGAGGATACCGGAATCTCGAAGGAGGTTCTTAAACTCTGTGACGAGCAGCTGGCCATTCCGCTCATTGGTCACATCGAATCGCTCAACGTCTCGGCCGCAGCGGCCGTGATGCTCTTCGAGGTGGTCCGCCAGCGAATCGGATAGCCGATGGTCTGTCATCACCCGCAGCTGGGGCCGATTACCCTTTCGCAAAACCCTCGGGCTCGAAGGCTCACTCTCACGGTGCGCCCCTCGGGTGAGGTGCGCCTTTCGTTTCCCCCGACCCTCTCCCAATCTCGGGCTATGGCCTTTTTGGAGGAGCGCCTCGAGTGGGTGGAGCGGGCCCGCGAGCGAATGCGGCAACGCACCGAGAAGCATCCGCCCCGGATCTACAGTGCCGAGGAGATTGAGGCGCTGCGGGTAAGAGCCAAACAGGAGCTTCCACCCCGCGTCGAGGAGCTGGCCCAAGAGTTCGGCTTCGAATATGGGCGCATCACGATTCGGGCTGCCCGCACCAAGTGGGGCTGCTGCACCTCACGCAACAACCTCTCGCTGAGCCTTTTTCTGGTGACGCTGCCCAACCACCTGCGCGACTTCGTGCTGCTGCACGAGCTCTGCCACACCCGGCACCACAACCACTCGCCCCGCTTCCACGCCCTGCTTGACCAATGCCTTGCAGGCCGCGAAAAGGAGTTGGCACGCGAGTTGAAACAATATACCACACGATGATTCACTTTCGAGCTGCACGACCCGAGGAGTTGGAGCGCCTGATGGAGCTTGTGGTCCAGGCGCAGGCCCGCTTTCGTAGTCTGGGCATCGACCAATGGCAGGATGGCTACCCCACCCGCCCAATCTTCGAGGCCGATATCGAGGCACACAACAGCTATGTGGGGGAGTACGAGGGGGAGGTTGTAGTCAGCGGCTGCCTGTCGCTTGACGGGGAGCCCACCTACCACACCATCTACGAGGGGTCGTGGCTCAACGACGAGCCCTATGGCGTGGTGCACCGCCTGATGGTGGCCGACGAGGCGCTGCGTCGGGGTTGTGCCGAGGCCTTTATGCGCTTCAGCCTGAGTGAGTGCCAACGACGCGGAGTGCACGAAATGCGCATCGATACCCACGCTGATAACCGACCGATGCTGAGGCTGCTCCAGAAGCTGGGCTTTCAGCACTGCGGCCGTATCGTCTTGGAGAGCGGTGCCGACCGCGAAGCCTTCCAACGCAGCATCAGATAGCGGACACCGCACCCCTGAAACAAAATAATTCTGAATTTTGAATTCTGAATTTTGAATTATTTCGTACCTTTGCCCCCGATTATGGCCGATTACAAAAATATCAATATTCGCAACAAGCGCGCGACCTTCGACTACGAAATCCTCGAGGAATTCGTAGCCGGTGTGGTGCTGGTGGGTACCGAAATCAAATCGGTGCGTATGAGCAAGGTGTCACTCACCGACTCCTACTGCTACTTCGCAGACTCGGAACTCTGGATTCGAGGGGTCAATATCGCCGAGTACGCCTGGGGCACCTGCAACAACCACACCCCGAAGCGTGACCGCAAGTTGCTGTTGAACCGCAAGGAGCTCAACAAGTTGCAGCGAGCGCTACAAGATAGGGGTCTGACGGTGGTCGGTCTGCGATTGTTCCTCAACGAGCGGGGATTTGCCAAAATTGTCATCGGCCTTGCGAAGGGCCGCAAAGCCTACGACAAGCGCGAATACCTGAAGGAGAACGACGCAAAGCGCGAAATGGACAAGGTAATGAAGAGTTACAGAAGATAGCGATGGCACTGATTCTACTGATTGAGACCGGCACCGACATCTGCTCGGTGGGTATCGCCCGCGATGGCGAGTTGTTATCGCTCCGCGAGAGCGACCTGGGACGCGACCACGCCAAGAAGGTGGCCCTCTTTGTCGATGAGCTGCTCCGTGAAACGGAGATCCAGCCCGATGAGCTGGATGCCGTGGCGGTCGGTATGGGCCCGGGCTCCTATACGGGTCTGCGCATCGGCGTTTCATTCGCCAAGGGACTCTGCTACGGATTGCAGAAGCCGCTGATTGCCATCGGCTCGCTCGATGCTTTAGTGGCCGTTGCCCGTGAGGACTACGAGGCCGGTATTTTGGACGTCGAGCCCTGGACTAAGGCACGCCTCTGCCCAATGGTCGATGCCCGCCGCATGGAGGTCTACACCCGCATCTATACCACGAAGGGAGAGCCCCTTACCGAGGTTTCGGCCGAGGTGATTGACTCCGAGAGCTTCGCCGGATTCCGCCACCAGACCGACGCTCCGTTTGTCATCTTCGGAAACGGAGCTGCCAAGTGCCGCGAGCTGCTTGCGGATGCCAAGTGGATCGATGTCGCACCCTCGGCCCGAGGCCTGGCACGCCCCGCCGAAGAGGCCTTCCAAGCGGGGAAATTCGAGGATACGGCCTACTTCGAGCCCTTCTACCTCAAGGACTTCGTAGTCCTGCCCTCGAAGAAAAAACTTCTCTAAGGAGTTCATTCACAAAAAAATAGAAGACACCGAAAGGGTGTCTTTTTTGTTGTGTCCTGCTAAAAAATTCTAAAAGGTAGGGTTGGGGGAGTGTTTCCGGTGAGGGAAACACGGTGTGCAAACAGAAAATAAACAGAAAGATGTGCGCTCGTGGGCGCATGGAAGATAAAAGAATTAGTTATCTTAACCCAACCCTACTTGTGTCCGAATGGAACAAAATCAGTGCCACACGCAACACTTCTATAGTTATAGAGAGGCTAAATACACCCCGCAGAGTTGCAATTTTTGATTTTAGAGGAGCAGATTTTGTGCCGACCGATATTTAGCACGGATGGGCTGTACCGCATGAAATAATTTTTGATTTTAGAGGAGCAGATTTTGTTCATCGCAATAAGAAACCCGGACGGGTAGTACTTGAGGTACGTCCCGTTCGGGTTTTGTTTGGGATGGGCAAAATATGCCCTATAAAATCGAAAATTACAAAAGGAGGCGGTCTACTTTACGAGCCAACTGCACTCGGGCTGAGTTGAGGAGGGAGAGACGCTGCAAAATCTCGGAGGTCTGCTCGTCGGAGAGGTTTTCGTTGTGGAGCTGGTCGTTGAGCTCCTTGACCAGACGCTCGATGACCTTGGATTTGTAGAGAGCCATGCAGCGGGGAACTCCGGCTGCGAGGAGCTCCATATCGCTCTCGACGTGAATCTCCTTGAGGCGCCAAATCTCGCTGGCAACATAGTTGTCGTCCGACGAGAGGATATCAACGGCCGCCTTGCAGACCTCGGGGTTGAGGTGGTTTACGAAGTGGCGTGTGGGTATCTCGACCCCACTGCCGGAGAGCTCCCACTCACGGCGGTAGGTCTGTAGAATCTCGTTATAGAGGGGGTTTTGGAATTGCAGGTTGTCGGCATCGAGGTCGGCAAAGATCACCTCGGCGACGTTGCAGCTCACCATCGTTCGACCCTCTTTGAGGTCGAAGTTGCAGTGTCCGAACTTCAGCAGGTACTTCACCAACTCGCCCTCCAGGGCCTCGGCACTGCTACCTCCGCGAATACCCTCCTTATAGAGCGGGATATTGGGCGTCACGACACTCTGCTCCTGCTGGATGCGGGCAGCCTGGCGGCGCATAAACTCCTCGGTCTCACGGTCTCCGGTTCCGGTGTGGCGCTTGCGGGCCACCTCCGCAATGAGGACATTTTCATCCACATCCATAATGCGGGCGCACTCCTTGACATAGACCGAGCGGTGAATCGAGTCGGGAATCTGGACAATCGACTGCACCATATCGGCAATCACCTGGGCTCGCTTGATGGGGTCACGCTGCGCCTCATGCATCAGCAGCTGCGCCTTGAAGGTGATAAAATCGACCTCGTGTTCGAGGATGTAGCTGCGCACCTGATCGGCCGTATGGCTGCGGGCAAAGGAGTCGGGGTCTTCGTCTTGGGGGAGCGAGACCACGCGCACATTCATCCCCTCGGCCAGGATCATATCGATACCGCGAATCGAGGCGTGAATACCCGCCGAGTCGCCGTCATAGATTACCGTGATATTCTTCGTGAAGCGCTTCAGCAGGCGAATCTGCTCGGTGGTAAGCGAGGTGCCCGACGAGGCCACGACATTTTCGACCCCCGCCTGGTGCATCGAGATTACATCGGTATAGCCCTCGACCATGATGGCTACATCCTGCTGCTGGATGGCCCGCTTGGCGAAGTAGAGGCCATAGAGCTCGTTTTTCTTGCTGTAGATGATGCTCTCGGGCGAGTTGAGGTACTTGCCGACATTCTTGTTGGTGCCCAGGATGCGACCTCCAAAGGCAACAACACGGCCCGAGATGTTGTGTACGGGGAAGATGACACGGTCACGGAAGCGGTCGAAGAGGTGTCCGTCACGATCGCTCTTAATCGAGAGACCCACACCCGTCAGATACTCCTCCTTATAGCCCGCCTTGAGGGCCGCCTCGGACATCGCACCTCCGCGTGCCGAGCAGAAGCCCAAGCCAAACTTGCGAATCGTAGCTGCCGTGAAACCTCGCTTCTGCGCAAAGTAGGGAAGACCCACCGAGCGACCCTCCTCCGACTCGTGGAGGTACTGCTGGAAGTAGTCGGCCGCCCAACCATTGACCACAAACATACTCTCGCGGTCATCGTTGCGTCGCACCTCCTCCTCTGAAAGCTCCTTTTCGTGAATCTCAATGCCGTAGCGCTTGGCCACGACCTTCACCGCCTCGGGAAACGAGAGGCTCTCTTGCTCCATCACAAAGGTAATGGCGTTACCGCCCTTACCGCAACCAAAGCACTTGTAGACCCCCTTCGAGGGCGAAACCACAAACGACGGGGTCTTCTCGTTATGAAAGGGACAGCACGCCATATAGTTGACACCCTTGCGTTTGAGCGTCACATAGTCACCGACAATCTCTACGATGTTGGCAGCTGCAAATACCCTGTCTATGGTTTCCCGATCAATCATAGGCACAAAGGTACAAAATAATTCAAAATTCAAAATTCAAAATTCACAATTATTTTGTTTCAGGGGAGGGGTGGCTGCGGCGACGTTACGGCGCGAGGCCTGCGGCCTCTTGTGCGCTGTTTCGACCGGGCAATGTAAAAAGTTCGTGGGGCAATGTTTCGTAAAGGATTTGAGCTCGAGCTCAAATCCTTTACGAAACCCAATCAGTCATCCCGAGGATTTCTATTTTAGGGCCTTGCGGAGTGATGAAACTGCCCATAGAAATCCGTGGGGATCTCCCAAATAGAGGAGTTTACGGAGCGGATAACAGCATAGACAAATGGGCTGTTTGGGCAATCAGCCCCCGGTTGACAGCAGCAGATTGCCACACTTTTGCATACGCTGCCCGTACTTTCCGTTAAGCCTTAAAATGCAAAAGTTCGCAATGACTGAAAAATTCATTGCTCATTGCTCATTGAACTGGTCGTTACGGCACACGCTTCGCTTTCGTGCCGTTTCAGTCGGTGGCGCAACAACAAAGCAAAGGCACGTGTGTCGCAGACACACGAAAAAACGAAGAGAAGCGATAAACTGATGCAAGCATCGTTATCGCTTCTCTTTGTTTTTTGCCTTTCGGCTTCGCCTTTGCTTTGTCTGTTGCTGCGGCGACTGTTGAGCTACCAGGATTCGAACCTAGAATAACAGGACCAGAATCTGTTGTGTTACCATTACACCATAGCTCAATAAAGAACGTTTGTCGTTGTTTGACGATGCAAAAGTATAACATATTTTTCATTTAGCAAAGATTTTTCAAAAAAAATTTTTACTTTTGTTGAAAATATTTTTGGACAAAAATATCAACCTATTAAAAATAAAACGATTATGAGCATTAAACTCCGCTTAATCATCATGAACTTTCTGCAGTATGCCGTCTGGGGCTCCTATTTGACCTCGATGGGTACGCAGCTCTACGCCATCGGAATGGGCGACAAAATCGGTATGTTCTACGCCATGCAGGGTATCGTATCGCTCTTCATGCCCGCCCTGATCGGCATCATCGCCGACCGCTGGGTACAGGCTCAGCGCCTGCTGGGCATCTGCCACCTGCTGGCCGCCCTCTTTATGGCCGGTGCCGCCTTCAGCATCGAGAGCACGGCACCCAACCACAGCTACCTGCTTATCTTTGGGCTCTACTCGCTGAGCGTGGCCTTCTATATGCCGACCATTGCTCTCTCGAACTCGGTGGCATACAGCATCTTGGAGAGCAACCGCATGGATACCGTCAAGGACTTCCCGCCCATTCGTGTATGGGGTACCGTCGGATTTATCTGCGCCATGCTCTTCTGCGACTTTGCCGGATTCCAGAAGAGCTACATGCAGTTCTACCAGAGCGCAGCGCTCGGCATCGCTCTGGCCCTCTACGCCTTTACGCTGCCTGAATGTCCCGTAAACAAGTCGGGCGAAAAGAAGAGCCTTGCCGAAGCCCTGGGTCTGCGCGCCTTCTC
>CAYRPL010000007.1:0-24312 GCA_964426045.1 uncultured Alistipes sp.
CAGCCGACAGAGCACCCAGGGGGATACCTCGACCATAGTCGCGCACCGTCACGGTCTGTCCCTCGACCGTAATCTCAATCTGGCGGCCGTGACCATTCATATACTCGTCAATCGAGTTATCGGTCACCTCCTTAATCAGCACATAGATACCGTCATCGGATTGGGTTCCGTCACCCAACTTTCCGATATACATACCCGGACGCAGGCGCACATGCTCGCGCGGCGAGAGGGTCTTGATGGCATCGTCACCATAATTGGTTGCCGACGGTGTTGCGTTTAACAAATCAGCCATATTTTTTGTAACCTTTTCTTCTTTTTTAAGTCATTGCCGAAAGCCGTAAGACTCGTGGCAATCTTAAACATCATAGAATAAGCAATGAGTAATGAGTAATGAGTAATGAGTAATGAGCAATGCAACCAGTAAAAAGATTCCTAATTCCTAATTCCTAATTGCTAATTTTCCCTCTTGCTTCCGCCATGCGGTCGTGAATCTGCTCCGCCAGCTCCTTACTCTCGGTAGAGAGCACCTCCTGAACCGATACGGGTTCGAGCACCTTTACTGTGACGGTGTTGCGCCAGCGGAAGAGGCGGTTCTTGTGAATCAGACGCTCGGTACCCTCCAGCACCACGGGCAGGATGGGAACCTGCACCTTGCGGGCCAACTCAAAGGCTCCGGCCTTGAAGCGGTGAATCTCGCCATCCTTCGAGCGGGTACCCTCGGGGAAGATGGCTACCGAAGCTCCACGCTCAATCCAAAGAGCTCCGTCGCGCAGCAGCTGCTCCATCGCCTCGGCCGCCTTGCCTCGGTTGATGCAGATATCGCCGTGCAGACGCAGCAGCTGACCGAAGAAGGGAATCTTAAAGACCTCACGCTTCGAGACCCAGCGGAAGTTCAGGGGCACAAAGTAAAGGGCCGGAATATCGGACATCGCCTGGTGGTTCAGCACAATGACATAGCGACCCTTCTTATCGACATGCTCCAGCCCCTCGATACGAAAGCGCCAGAAGGGGGGGATACCAAAGAAGATACGCACGGCCACGCGCGAGAGTTCGTGCACCACCCGACGTGCCTTGTCAAAGGGCCAGCAAAGAACCAATGCCACGGCCGAGAGAATCATCAAGACCGTGCAAAGCAGAATCAAAAAGAGGTAATAGATAAGCGAAAGCATACGTCTATTTTTTTGTTTTACATACCATTAACTACATCTTTTGAAGCCGACCGACAACCCAACGGAAGACAATCTCTTCAATTTTGCAAAAATAAAAAAAATCGCTCAAAAAACCGAACTTTCCAAAGAAAAGTTATTAACAATCGCCCATAATGCAGGTTACAAAACCGCTACTTTGCCGGCAAAATTACCCCTTCTGAGTGACAATCTTCGACACACCGAAAAAATGGAATTAAAAAAATTGGGAATGGCCCAAAAACTTTAGCCATTCCCAACTCTTCAAGAGTGGTATATTCCTAACGCTTATACTCAACCACAAGCACCTCACGAGGCCCTACAACAGTCTGGTCATTAACCTCAACGGGCTCACCCGTCAAGACATTGCGGCCCTCGGTGAGGCCCTCGGTAATCTCGGCGTAGTTGCTCCAGGGAATCTGCTTCTTGCCGCGCGAGTTGTTGATATAGACAAAGACAGCGTCGGTATCGTCGTAGCGGAAGTAGGCGTAGGTATTGCCGCGATCGGCAAAGTGGAGGGTCTTGCCGTTGTGGATTACGGGCTTGGTCTTACGCCACTGGAAGAGCTTGCGGCTGAAGTCGAACATCTCCTTGTGGAGGCCCTCACGGCCCTCCTCGGTGAAGCAGTTCACCTCATCCCCGGGCCATCCACCCGGCATATCGACACGCAGACCTCCGTGGCCGAAGCGCATATTGGCCGAGGTGAGCATCAGCTCCTCGCCATAGAATACCTGCGGAATACCGCGCATGGTAGCCAGCATCGCCATCGCAATCTTGGCACGCTCGGGGTTCTTGCGCACCATATCGCCGATACGCTCCGTATCGTGGTTTCCGGTGAAGATCATCATCTTCGAGAGGTCGTGGTATACGAAGTCGTGCGAGAGGACATCGTAGACACGAATCATACCCTGACCCCAGCGCAGCGAATCGGTGGGCAGAGCGGCACGAATGGCATCGTGCAGCGGGAAGTCCATAATCGAGGGGAGGTTCGAGTTAAAGCCATCCTTGTTGGCATTATCGGCCTGCCAGTAGGCGAGCTGGGGAATCGAGGGGGTCCAGCACTCACCCACGATGTTGAAGTTGGGGTACTCGGCACGCACAGCCTTGCACCACTCGCTCATCGGCTCCTTCTCGTTGTAGGGGTAGGTATCGACACGGAAGCCATCCAGACCCGAGTACTCAATCCACCATACAGCCCACTGCTTGAAGTATTGGAGCAGGTAGGGGTTGTTGAGGTTCATATCGGGCATCGAATAGTCAAACCAGCCGCTCTCGTGGATGTGGCGGTCGTACTTCGAGGCGTTGGGATCCATGTTGGTCGAGAAGATATTCGAGGTGCGGGTGAACTCGGGGAAGGTGTGTACCCAATCCTTGAACGGCAGATCCTTCATCCACCAATGCGAGATACCACAGTGGTTGGTGACGATATCCATAATCACCTTCAGGTCGCGCTTGTGGCACTCCTCGACATAGGTGCAGAAGAGCTCGTTGGAGCCGTAGCGGGGGTCGATATGGTAGTAGTCGCCACAGGCGTAGCCGTGGTAGGACTGCGAAGGCTCGTCATCGACCAGCAGGGGCGTAGACCAGATGGCCGTAGCTCCGAGGTCGGCGATGTAGTCCAGGTGGTCGATGATACCCTGCAGGTCGCCTCCGTGGCGACCGAAGAACTCGTCGCGGGCAGGCTTCTCGGCCATCTCGGCTACGGCATCATTCTCGGGGTTGCCGTTGGCGAAGCGGTCGGGCATCAGCAGGTAGATCATATCGGCCGTTGTGAAGCTCTTGCGCTCGCGCGAACCCTCCGAGCGGGCAGCAATCTCATAGCCGAGCTTGAAGGGCTCCTCACCCTCACGCTCAAACAACAGATAGTGGGTACCCGTCTGGGCCGTGGGGCTCACCTCGATATCAATAAAGAGGTAGTTGGGGCTCTCGGCCTTGTGCGTACCGGTAATTTTCAGGCCCTGCATATCACCCGAGAGGGCAACGTCACAAGCGGCGATATTCTCGCCATAGACCATCAACTGCAGGGGCGTGGTCATTCCCACCCACCACGAAAGGGGTTCTACACGCTCGATGCGACCTGCGTGGTCGGCAACGGTCTCGGCCAGGGGAGCTTGTCCCTTTGCGCAGGCCATCAGACTCATGGCAAACATAGCAAACAGTAATTTCTTCATATTGAGCAGTTATTTTTGTTTATTATTTCTTTTGAATCAGCACTCGGTAGCTCCAGGGTGCCAGGTCACGCTCGACGTGCGCCGGCAGCACCTCACGCTCTTCGGTCACAAAGTTACGATACTCACCCGCATAGATACCGGTTTGGTAGTCGGCGTGAATCGTATAGGGCGAGAGGTTCAGCTCGGCCACCAGACGGTTGCCCTCGACCTCGCGCACCATCACCATCAGGCAATCCTCGGCGTTGTTGTGAATCTCAATCACCTCGCCCCCCTCTTCGCCCGACCTCAGGGCCGGATTTTGGTGCTTGAGGGCTGTAAGGCGAGCGTAGAAATCGGTCACCGCATTGGCCTCATAGCAAGGGATGGCATCCTTCTCAAAGAAGGCGAAGGAGTGGTCGTAGCCCACCTCCTGACCCGTATAGATCAGGGGCAGCGACTGCGGCCAGAGGAAGGTCAGCAGGGCCATAATCTCGCGAGCAGCGCCCATTCTTGTCCACTCCGAACCCGACCATGAATTTTCGTCGTGATTCGACGTAAAGGTCATGCGCACGGCCCGACGGGGATACTTGTTTCGGTCGGCATAGAGCCAGTCGCGCAGGGGCCACAGACGACAGCGCTGCTGTGCGATATCGTTCATCAGGTGGTGCACCTCCCAGCCATAGCAGGCGTTGAAGCTCCCCTCGTCGAAGAGGTTCTGCTGCTCGGCCTCGGCCAAGAGGAACAAGTCCGGCTTCACCTTGCGCAACTCACGGATGGTCGTATGCCAGAACTCGATGGGAACCAGCATCGCCATATCGCAGCGGAAGCCATCGATGGCGTGCTTCTCGACCCAATAGCGCATCGCCTCGAGCTGACCCTGCCATACGGCCCTGTTCTCGTAGTTGAGCTTCGCCGTATCGGTCCAATCCCAGGGCACCTTGGCCGTACCATCAGCCTCACGCTCGTACCAATCGGCCGGTCTTTGGTCAATCCACTTCGCATCGCGTGCCGTATGGTTGGCAACCCAATCCAGAAGCACCTTCATACCGAGTTTATGGGCCTTGCGGACAAAAAAGTCGAAATCCTTCATCGTACCCAGCTCGGGGTTGATGCGGCAGTAGTCACGAATCGAGTAGTAGGAGCCCAAAGAGCCCTTGCGGCCCTCCTTGCCAATGGGATAGACGGGCATCAGCCAGATGGCATCAATGCCTAAGTTGCGTAAAAATTCGAGCTTGTCGGCCGCCGCCCGAAGGGTTCCCTCGGGGGTCAGCTGGCGGACATTCATCTCATAGAGAACGGCATCGTAGAGCCAGGTGGGATGGTGTTGCATCGTAATTTCAAAAAAGGGAAGAGGTCACGAGCCCGAAGACCTCCCCTCTTCCCGTACACATTAACTTCTAACTACCTTATTTTGCGCATACGCTGTAGCCCCAGGCACCCAGCGTAAGGGTACCCTCCGAGCACTCGGCATTGTGCGAGAGCACCTGCTGGCAGTCGCAGCCGGCGCAGGGGGTCTGAACCTCGACGGGCTCGGCCGAGAGGTTTACCAGCACGGTCACCTTGTTACCCCCAACCTCGCGCGAGAAGCCCAGCACGTTCTCGGGCATATCTTCCAAATAGACCAACTTACCTCCACGCTCACCCGAGGCCAAAGCCTTGTTGGCGTGACGGAACGAGTTGAGCTCCTTATAGAAGGCGGTCCACTCGTTGGGCTCCTGAACAGGCATCGGATCCTTCTCGAAGAACTCGAAGCGGTGGTTGTAACCAAACTCCTGACCCGTGTAGATCAGCGGCTGGCCGTTAGGCAGCGTGTAGGTCAGCAGCGCCATGGCCTTCACAGCCTCACCCATACGCTCGAACTCGGTACCATTCCACGAGTTCTCGTCGTGGTTCGAGGTGAACATCAGACGGTAAGCCTCGGCGGGGTGACGCTCGGCGTCCTTCGCAAGGTAAGCCTTCAGGTCGGCTACGGTCTTGGCACCGGTAGCCACCTCACCATCACCGGCCACATTCTTCACCGAGCCGTTACCACCGTTGGCAATGGCGTTGAGGATGTGGTGGAACTCCCAGGCATACGAAGCATCAAAGCCACCCTCGGTGTGGAGCTCGGGCTTCTCGGCCTCGGCCAACAGGTAGATCTCGGGGTAATCCTTCTTCAGCTCGCCCCAAGCCGAAGCCCAATAGTCGGTCGGAACCTCACCGGCTACGTCGCAGCGGAAGCCATCGACGCCCTTCTCGAGCCAGAAGCGGAGAGCGGCAGTCATTGCCTGGCGCATATCCTGGTTCTCGTAGTTCAGGCGGGCAATATCATACCAATCGTACTGCACCAGGGTATTACCCAGCGAGTCACGCAGGTGCCAGGTCTTGTCGGCCGTCCACTTGGCGTCGGGCGAGGTGTGGTTGGCAACCCAATCCAGCACCACCTTCAGACCCAGCTCGTGAGCCTTTGCAAGGAAGGCCTCGAAATCCTCCATCGTACCAAACTCGGGGTTGGCAGCGCAGTAATCCGAGATGGCGTAGTACGAACCCATCGTACCCTTGCGGTTTAGCTCGCCAATGGGATAGATCGGCATCATCCATACGATGTCCACACCCAGCTCCTTGAGGAACTCAAGACGCTCGGCAGCAGCCGTGAAGGTTCCCTCGGAGGTGAGCTGACGCACGTTCATCTCATAAACCACCGTGTTGTAGGTCCACTCGGGGTGGGCAGCCGTCGTTGCGGCCTTGGGTGCGCAAGCAGCCATCACCAAGGCTGCCAGGGCGCTGAAGAAAAAGAGTTTTTTCATCTTAGTTATTGGTTTTCGTTTGTGATTTCTTCTCTTATCGGGTTACTCAGCCGGAGTCATCACCTCAAAGCTGTAAGGGGCCAGGGCAATCTTCAGCGTAGCGGGAGCCTCGAGCGACGAGGCGCTCTCGAAGTTATTCTGCAAGGCGTGTGCGGGGTAACCTGCCGGAAGCTGACACTCGGCCACAGCCTCCGAGCCTCCGTTGTTGATGGCTACCACTACATACTGACCCATATACTCGCGAGCAAATACCCACAGGTTGCCCTCCAAATAGAGGGTCTTCAGATCGCCATAGATGAGCGGCAGCTGGTTGCGACGCAGCGAGATAAGCTCCTTGGTAAGGGCCTTCTGGGCCTGCTCGATTTCGCTATAGCCGTCAAAGACCATCATATAGCGGTTATCGGGGTCGTTGGCACCCGGGATTCCGTACTCGTCACCCTGGTAGATGCAGGGAACACCCGGGATGGTGGTAATCAGGGCGTTCATCAGCGCCAGCTTCTTGTAGCCTACGGGGTCACCCACACCCACCGTGCGGTGCCAGCCGGCATACTTGTCGGGTTCGTAGGGCGACAGGGCACCTCCGGCCAGCGAGATAAAGCGGGGCTTATCGTGGTTACCCGTGATGTTACCCATCGTGTGGTGCGAACCATAGGCGGCAGCCGAACGCGAAACCTCATCGACAATATCCTTCATCTGGCGGTCGTCGAGCAGCACGTCGCGCGTGGTGTGATAGATATTGAAGTCAAACTGGGCGTCAATCATACCCGACTTCACATAGGAACCGATAAGTTCGGGCGAGCCGTAGGTCTCACCAATCTGCCAGAGCTGACGCTCGGGGAAGCGGCTCTTCATCTTGTGGCAGAGCATACGCCAATAGTTGAGCGGAATATGCTTGCAGGCGTCGTGGCGGAAGCCGTCGAAGTCGTAGTTGGCCACCCAATAGAGGGCCGAGTCGGTCATCGGCTGGCACACCTCCTCACGCTCCAGGTCGAGGGTCGGGATGTGGACATCAAACCAGGTGGTCAGGCGCTGCTCGTCCCACAGCTCGAGGTTCTTGCGACCATCGGGCAGGTAGAGGGGCGTCGTCCAATCGGGGTGGGCCTGCAGCACGGGCGAGTTGATGTGCAGGTGGTTGGCCACATAGTCCAGAATCACATTCATACCGTTCTGGTGGGCTACGTCGAGCAGCTCGCGCAGCTCGGCATCCGAACCAAAGCGCTCGTCAATCACCGTCGTATAGATGGGCCAATAGCCGTGGTAGCCCGAGAACTTGGTGTCGGGGTCGACGTTCTGACCCCAGGCATCGTAGGGGTTCTGCGTGATGGGCGAAATCCAGATGGTCGTGATGCCCAAATCCTGGAAGAAGCCCTCCTCAATCTTCTGCGTAATACCCTTCAGGTCACCACCCTGGTAGTCAACCTTCGGAAGTACGTCGGGGCGGTTCAGCGGCTTGTCGTTGGCCGTGTTGCCGTTCATGAAGCGGTCAATCATCAGCGAGTAGAGTACCTGGGCCTGGTTATCGTGGCGGTTGAGCTCCTTTACATCGCGAATCACCTTACCGCGGTTCAGGGGGACCAAAACATCGTTGTAGAGGCCCTCGCTGTCGGCGGCATAGATGCGCAGGAACGAGCGCTCCATATCGCGGGCATCCTTCGGGATAATCACACCAAAGGCACCCTCGACGGGTACGATACAGTCATCGGGCAGACGGTTGTTCTGCCACAGAGCCACCACCTGCTCGGGCTTACGCTCCGAGACCACGGTCACAACCTTCATCATCGAACCGGCCGTAAAGAGGTAGTTCTGCTCGCTGCGTGCACCACTCAGGGCAACAATCGAGACCTTTTCGCCACCCTGCCATACATCGAGGGTCGTCACATAGTTGCCCTCGGGAGCGGTTACGGCAAAACGGCTCCAATTCTCCTCCAAAGGCTTTACCGTAAGGCCGTCACGACCCGACACCGAGTCGGCACCCACCCACTGGGGATAGTAGTCCGTAAGGTAGACCTCCTGGTTCTCACCCACGAGGTGCAACGGGTAGACCGGCTGGCGATTAGCCTCCGCCGGAGCCCCCTCGAAAAGGCGCGACTGACACCCCATAAGGGTCAGCACACAACCTGCAATTAAGAATACTTTTTTCATTTCAGTTTTAGGTTTTCTATTTTTGTTTTGTTATTGTTCCTTCAATTGCTTCCCTCTCTTAAAGGGGTGCCGACCCTTTCAATTGCTCCCCTGTCTTAGGGGAGCTGTCCGGAGGACTGAGGGGTTTTTCGTCAAACAACCACTCGCTCAAAATACGACCAAACCCCTCCGGCTTCGCCACCTCCCCTAAAACAGGGGAGGAATTCCTGGAATTACTCTTTTTCCCTTAGGGGTTGGCGGACCGATCAAAGTCCGCCAACCAAAAAATCTCCTGCGAGGAGCGCATCCTCGCAGGAGAATCGTAGATTTAGTTGGCAGCTACGACCTTCATCGAAGCAACGTTGTCAACGATGGTGAAGTAGATGTCATAGGAACCGGCAGCGGCCATCAGGATATTGTCGGCGTTGAAGGTAACGGTGAAAGGCTCACCACCTACAACTGCATACTCCTTACCCGTACCGTAGCTGATATCCCAAAGACCATCAGCACGCACCTTGAACTCCGAATCGGCAGCATTGAAGGTAACACCCTTGGCAACTACCCAATCACCCTCTGCGGTCATGGCAATATCTGTTGCCCAATCACCATTTACACCAATCAAGGTCCAGCTGTGGTCAGCAAGAACCACCACCTTCTCCTCGGGCGCCGGAGCCTCGGTACCGTCGATGGTGGCAAGCCACTTGCCGTCAGCACCCTTCTCGGTGAGGGTGAAGGTGTGATCCTTATCCATTACAACGCCCGTCAGGTCTACAGTCTGCTCGGTGCCGTTGTTGAAGATAACGCTGATAGTCTTGCCGGTAACATTGGCAGGAACCTCAAATACATAGTAGGTAGCACCATTTACCTCCTCAGCCGAGAGAGCAAGGCCGGGCCAAGTACCACCCGAGTAGTTGTTACCATCGGCATCCCAAGCCCAGATGTTTACGTTCGTCCAACCGGTAGCCGTAACATCAGCGTAGAGTTTATAGCTTACCTCCTCGACAACAACCTCCGTAGCTACGCCATCCTTGATGGTGAAGTAGTAGTTACGATCCAGCACGATAGGAGTAGCGGGGTCAGTGGTCTGCGTACCTGCGTTATCGTTGAAGATGTAGTTGATCGACATGCCATTGGTCGACTCGGGCATCTCATAACCTACATAAGCAACACCATTTACAGTCGTTGCTACGGTCATCTCCTTACCGGGCCACGAGTTGGTCAGACCCGAGCTCTCGCCACCCTCGGTAGCGTTCCAGGTGTAAAGATAGGTAGCAGCCCAACCATCCTGTTTGTTCACATAGATAAACTTACCACCCTTCTCAACCTCGGGAGCGGGAGGCGTGGGCTCAACGGGAGTCTCGGCATTACCGTCACCCTCTACACCGTACATATCGGCGCTGAGCTCGTAGTAGATGTTGGCCGACTCCGACAGGTAGAGGTAAACACGATAGTTACCGGCCGTCTCAACCGCGATGTTGTCACCTCCGTTGCCCAGCTTACCGTCAGTCAGACCCCAGTTCTTGTCCCAACCACCGTTGGCACGGAACTTGAAGCCACCCGACAGGTTCTCCACGTCGGCATAGAAGCGACGCTTCTGAGCGTTGAAGGTCATCTCTACATCAGCACCCCACGAGTTGAAGTCACCGATTACACCGATCATATTGAATGCATCGTTCTTCTTCAGGGTCTTGGTACCCAGGTCGAGGGTAAAGTGGTAGTAACGGTTGGCACCGTAGATACTGATATTCGAGCGGTCGCCATCGTCGTTGTTGAACAGAGCAACCTCCGAAGCCTCAGCGATGGTGGTCTGGTCTACATCCGAAGGAATACCGTAGTCGAACGTCCAGTCGGGGTTCGTGGTGAACTTCCAACCCTCGGCAGCCTTACCTACCTCACCGAAGTCGGCGATACCCTCGAATACAACACCGTCACCCGAGAAGTTGTAGAGTACCTGGAAGTTGGTGGCAGCACCCTCGGGGCTCCAACCCTGGTAGCTACCGGGCATGTAGATCATGTTGTACTTCTTCTCGGCAGCGGTCGGAGTTACGTTGATCGTGATAACGTCCGAGTAAACCGTAGGATAGGTAGCCGAGATCGAAGCAGCGATGCGGAACTGGATAGCCGAAGCTACATCCAGCGGGCAACCCAGGTCGAAAGCCACAACGGCATTCAGAGCCTCATAGGTTACAGCATACTCCGTCGTGTTAATGCCGCTTACCACGGGAACCTCCGTACCCTCATAAGCAGCCATAACAGCATAGTTGATTGCGGTGGGGGCACCGAAGTCGGCAGCCTCCCACGAGAAGGTCAGGGTCTCGATCTGGTTGTCAGCGGTAATGACGATATCGTTGACATCCATACCGTGGATCGAGGGAGCAACTACGTTCTCGGGAGAGTAGGCTCTAACCTCCTCCAGGTCCTTCGAGCAGGAGGCCATAAGACCAGCTGCCATAGCCAAGGACAGGAAATATTTTAAGATTTTCATAACGCTTAAATTCTTAATTTATTTTCTTTTTTTCAGAGGGTAGAATCACCCCGAAGGGTGACCTCCGATCTTTTGAAAAGGTTAATTCCTCAATCTGTTAATAGCCCTCGGGATTCTTCAGATCGGGGTTCGCTACAATCTGCGAAGCAGGAATAGCGAAGAGCTTCTTGAACTCGGGGAACGACTGACCTGCCTGCGAGGTGCCACCCTTGAAGGGCCACAGCAGCTCGTTGCTGCAGTATACACCGTAGCGAATCAGGTCGGTACGACGGCAAGCCTCCCACGAAAGCTCGCGGGCACGCTCGGCGATGAACCAGTCACGCTCCTCGGTGGTCCAGCTGTTGGCCAGCGTGTGAGCGGCACCGTTCGAGCGCTCAATCAGAGCATCGAGCTTATCCTGAGCAGCCGAACCCTGACCCTCGCGTACACAAGCCTCGGCATACATCAGGTAAACATCACCCAGACGGATTACGGGGAAGTCGATGTCGGCAAAAGCCTCGTTGGCAGCCGTAGCAGCAAAGTCGGCAGCGCTCATGTCGTGGGGAATGTTATTGAACTTCAGGCACTGCCAACCGTGCTCGAAGAGGTAGAGCTGCTCCTCGTCCTTGATCTCAAGGCTGGCGCGCTTACCAAAGCCGGTCGAGAAGAGCTTCGAACGATCGTCGTTACCCGTGATGGTATAAGCACCATCAGCATAGGTACCACCGTTGAGCGTAGCGTTGTCGGCATTTACACCGAAGTACTTCGTAACGAAATCCTTCGTGCAGCGGATACCGCCCCAACCACCGTTCACACCATTGGGGAAGGTGGAGATGTCCTCGGTAGCAATAGCAGCCAGGGTCAGGAACGAGGTGCCACCATACGACTGCTGGAACTCGCTGTCATAATCCACAGCAAAGAGGAACTCCTTCTTGGCATCGGGGTTCAGACCGTTGTCACCGCGGAAGAGCTCGGCATAGGTGGGAGCCAGGGCGTAACCCAGACCGAAGATGCGCTCGCAGGTAGCCTTACACTTGTCGTAAGCGGCTACACCGGCATAGGTCTCGGCATTGAGGTAGACACGAGCCAAAAGACCCAGCACCGAACCCTTGTCGGCACGAGGATAGTTCGACTGAGCAGCGGGCATGGCCGAACCATCGGCAGCCAGAGCCTCGAGCTCCGAAACTACGAAGTTGTAGATCGTAGCAGCGGGAACCTGAGCGGGAGCAGCGGAACCGAACTCCGAGTTCTCATCCGAGAAGGGAACAGCTCCGAAGGTATCCATGGCCATCCAGTAGTAGAAGGCACGGATGAAGCGGGCCTCGGCACGGAAACCGTCGATCTTGGCAGCAACCTCAGCGCTAACGCCACGATCCGACAGCTTGCCACCCTCGGTCTGACGCAGGTACTCATTTACCCACGAAATACCCTGCAGCGAACGGAAGAATACACCATAAACAGCCTCGTTCTCGGCATCCGACCAGGTGTTGGTGTTCATGGCACGCACCCAAGCGTCGTTACCCCAAGCAATCTTACAAGCATCAGAGGTTACCTCCTGGCAAGCCCAGAGGGCACGGATAGCAGAGGTAGCACCACCATCGACACCGGAGATGTCATAAAGGGCGTGCGTAGCAATCGAGTTGTAGAGCTTGGCAAGGCCCTGAACGTAGCCCTCCTCATCAGCTCCATAAGCGGTCTCCGAGGTCACATCCCACTCGTTCAAGGGGAGCGTCTCCAGGTCGTTCACGCACGACGAGAAGCAGAGCATCGTACCGGCAACCGCAGCTAAAAATTTATTGATTTTCATTGTTCTCAACTGTTAAGGTTTAGAAATTAACGTTCACACGCAGCGAGTAGATGCGGGGACGAGGCCAAATGGTACCGTCGATACCCGTCTCGCTCGAAATCTCGGGATCCACACCGCTATAGTCGGTGATAACAAATACGTTCTGAACACCGGCAGCAACACGAATCTTCAGATCGGTGTTACCAATCTTGTCGAAGGTGTAACCCAGGTTCACGTCGTCAAGACGGAAGAACGAAGCGTTCTCCATGAAGAGGTCCGAAGCCCACTGCTCCTGCGAGTTGGCAGCCACCCAACCGGTCTTCAGAACCGTGGTAGCGTAGTTCGACAGGATACCCGAGTTTACGTCGATGTTAGCCGTCGAGTTCGACGAAGCGAAGTCGTTGAAGGCGTAGTTGCCAATCGAACCGTGACCGTTGAAACCGAAGTCCCAATTCTTGTAGCTCAGCTTCAGGTTTACACCATAGAAGAAGTCGGGCAGCGGGCTCTTGCCGGTGTTGTAACGGTCGTTCTGCGAAATCTTGCCATCGCCATCGCGGTCAACCAGCGCATTCTGGATGGGGTTGCCGTTGTTGTCGTAGAGCTGCTGGAAGAGGTAGTAGGTATAGGGCTTCGAGCCAACCTGGTGGATAGTAGCACCCACACCACCGGTACCCTTCGACAGACCACCCTGGTCTACGAAGTAATCCTTGTCTCCGGTCTTGTTCAGCTTGATGAACTCGGTGTTCTGGTAGGTACCGTTCAAACCGATACGCAGGTTCCAATCCTTGGTGCGAACGGGGGTGAAGTCCAGCGAAAGCTCAACACCCTGGTTGCGCATCTCACCGATGTTGGTCATCAGCGTGTTACCGAAGTTGGCACCCAGCGGAGTCGTTACCTGGTTCAGCAGGTCCTTCGTGTCGCGACGGTAAACATCCACGCTACCGGCGATGCGGCCATCGAGGAAGCCGAAGTCAACACCCACGTTGTAGGTCGTCGTGGTCTCCCACTTGATCGAAGGATCGTAAGCAGCGGGGCTCCAGAAGTAGCTGTAACCATACTGACCCATGTGGTAACGGTCGACTACGTTCTGCGACAGCGAGTAAGCAGCCAGGTACTTGTAGTTACCAATCTCCTGCTGACCGGTCTGACCATAACCCAGACGCAGCTTCAAGTTCGAAACAACCTCCGAATCCTTCAGGAAGTTCTCCTCACGGATGTTCCAAGCGAAGGCTGCCGAGGGGAAGTAACCCCAGCGGTTATCCTTGGCGAACTTCGACGAACCGTCGGCACGCAGCGTGAAGGTGAACAAGTACTTCGAGTTCAGCGAGTAGTTGATACGACCGTAGAACGATACAAGGTAGCTCTCCCACTGCGAGAACAGACCCTTGTTGTTGGGGTTGCGGTCGCCGGTCTCGTTGAAGTACGAGAAGCCCTGGCTTGCACCGTAGGTGTGCTGCCACGAGTAACCCACCATGGCGTCCAGGTTGTGCATACCCCACGTCTCGTTGTAGTTGGCGTAGAAGTCGAGCACCTGGTTGCGACGCAGGTTCATATTCTCGTGGTGCTGGCCCCAGCCGCGAGCGCTGTAGTCCATACCCTCACCGATGGTCGTATCCTTGTAAGCCTGGTACGAACCGGGGTTCACACCATTCTGCTCGTCCGACTTCGACCAGTCAAGACCTACGTTCAAGTTGAAGCGCAGAGCCTCCAGACCGTGTACCTTATAATCTACCTGAGCGTTACCCAGGAAGCGGTAAACCTTAGCCCAGCTCCACTGGTCGTAGAGCAGCTGCAGCGGGCCGGGATCGGCCAGGTTGTTGGGGATGAAGTTCTCACCGCGACCCGTACCCCAGTTCCAATAACCGTTGGTGGTCGTGTAGTCGATCGAACCATCCTCGTTACGCCAGTAGGGATCCTGCGTAGGATTCATGAAGGCAGCAGCGCCTACAGCACTGTCGGTAGCGTAGTTCTGGTGGGTATAAACACCCTTGGCATTCACCGATACGGTGAGGTGCTTGTCCAGGAACTTGGGCGAGAGGCTGATATCAACCGTTGCACGGTCGTAGTCCGACGTATCGAGCGTACCCTGCTGGCCGGTGTAGCCAACCGATGCACGGTAAGGCAGGATGTCGTTGTAGTTGCCGTAAACGCTCACGTTGTGGTCGTGCGAGATGGCCGTGCGGAAGATCAGATCCTGCCAGTCGGTCGAGGCGTTACCCATCAGGGCGCGAACAGCGTTGCCCTTATCCGAGCCCTCGGGATAAACCGTCGTGATGTAATCACGGAACTGGTCAGCCGACATTACGGGCATCGTATCCGAGTTCTGCGAAACCGAAACCGAACCGTTGTACGAAACGTTCACCTTGTTACCCTTACCCTTCTTGGTGGTGATGATAATAACACCATTCGATGCACGCGAACCATAGATAGCCGCTGCCGATGCATCCTTCAACACCGTAAACGACTCAATGTCATTCGAGTTCACCATCGACAGGGGGTTAGCCATACCGGCACCACCATCCTCGGCGATAGGCACACCGTCGATTACAATCAGCGGGTTGTTCGAGGCGTTCAGCGAAGCCATACCACGGATACGAATCGTTGCACCCGAGTTAGGACCACCGTTGCCGGGAACTACCTGCAGGCCCGGAACCTTACCCTGGAGCATGTCCTGGGTCGAAACAACGGCACCACGGTTCATCTCCTCAGCCTTGATGGCTACAACCGAACCGGTCATGTCGTTCTTCTTCACGGTACCGTAACCGATAACTACGACCTCATCCAACGTCTGAAGGTCCTCCTGCATCGTTACCTTCTGAAGACCGGTCGACGAAGCAACCAACTCTACAGTTTTGTAACCGATGTACGAAATCTCGACCACCGACTCGGCACCCTTCACCATCAGGGTGTAGTCACCGTCCAGTCCGGTCGAAATACCATTGGTCGTGCCCTTCTCCAGGACAGTCGCACCAATGATGGGCATTCCGGTGTTGTCCACCACAACGCCCTGCACCTTGTACGAGCCTTTCTGGGCCCATGCAAAGTGGGGGGTAATCAGCCCAAGTAGCATCATACCCAAACACAAAGCTAAAATTTTTCTCATAAAGCTGTTCGTGTTAGTTAATAATTGGTTTAGTTAATAAATTTGAAGGATATTTCTAGTTTTGGTTACCTATATAATAAAGTCGGGAAGGAGAAGCAGGAGGAATTCACAATTCACAATTCACAATTCACAATTCACAATTCACAATTCACAATTCCTAATTCCTAATTCCTAATTCTTCTTATCCTTGATTACCGAAACGGCTGCAGCGCCGAGCAACATACAAACTCCGGCTACAACCAACATCATAATCTGTGTACCGCCAACCAACTTGATGATCACACCGCCCATCAGGGCTGCCGCAATCTGAGGCAGGCAGATCGTACAGTTGAACAGACCCAGGTAGGCTCCCATCGAATTGCTGCCCGAAAGCGCATTGGTAAGCAGGGCAAAGGGCATCGAAAGCATCGCAGCCCAACCGCAACCAATCAAAATAAAGGGAACGAACATCAGATACTGATCGTGCACAAAGAAGGTCGAAATAAAGCCCAGACCACCCAGCACAAGACTTACCGAGTAGGCCATCTTCATCTGCTTGAACTTCGGAAGCACAACGGCCCAAAGAATCGAACCAATAGCCTGCACGGCAAAGAGAACTCCTGTCCAGTTACCTGCAGCCTGGTACTCCTCCGAGGCCGTGTTGGTCGTATTCCACACATTCTCAGCCACACCTCCGGTCGTATAATTCCACATATAGAGGAACGCGAACCAGCAGAAGAACTGCACCAGACCAATCTGCCAGAAGGCTGCCGGAGCCTTCGCCAGCAACTGCACAAATCCCTCGCTCTTCTTCTCGGTCTTGACAGGTGCCGGATGGTACTTGGCATACTCCTCAGGGGCCATCTCCTTCACCTTCATACCCGTAAAGAGTACACAGAGAATCAGGATGGCTGCACCCACATAGAACGAGTAGATTACCGAATCGGGAATCGTACCCTCGGGGGCTACGTTCGAGATACCAATCCAGGTAAAGATGTAGGGGAAGAGGAAGCCTACCAGCGAACCGGCGTTGCACAAAAGGCTCTGAATCGAGTAGGCCTCGGCCTTCTGCTCCTCGTTCACCACATCGCCCACCATCATCTTAAAGGGCTGCATCGCCATATTGATCGACGTGTCGAGCAACATCAGCATCACCAAGCCAAAGCTCATGGCCGCCTTCACCGAGAGGTTCAGACTACCCGAGTTGGGCAGCAATACCATCACCAGAATTGCAACAATGGCACCCAGGTAGAGATAGGGCTTGCGGCGGCCCCACTTGCACCAGGTCTTGTCGCTCCAGGTTCCCACCAGGGGCTGCACGATCATACCCATCAGCGGGGGCAGAATCCAGAAGTAGCTCAAGCTGTGCGGATCAGCACCCAGCGTAGCAAAGATGCGGCTGATGTTGGCACTCTGCAACGCATAGGCAATCTGTACGCCGAAGAAGCCAAAGCTCAGGTTGTACATCTGTGCGGTTGTTAAGTTAGGTAGTTTCATTTTTTAAAAATTTTACAAATAAAAATTCGTAGTTTTAATCGTACAAATATTTAAAAAATATTCCATACTTGCAAATTCTATCGGACGAAATGCTTATTTTGTGCGACGAACTGCACGATTTGGGCGACAAAATGCAGCGCCCAAAAATGGCTCTAAAGCGATTTTTTGAAAATTTTAGCAATTCGACGCAATAAAATTAAAAAAAATTACATATCTTCGCACAGATGTTGAACCTCAAACCATATTCTGGCAGGGAGCCGCGCGCTCTTTCGGTCGGGGTGACGATACACCTCTTTGCCCTCGCCCACGCCGTGGTGGCGATGGCGAGTCGCTCGCTGAACTACTACGACGACGTGCCGCTGACGATTCTCACCCTCTCTATGGTGGTGATTATCTCGATTCGGATGCGACTGCAGGTCGAACTGATGGCCATCATCACCCTGGTTGCAAGTTTTATGGGCTTCCTGATGGGTGTCTACGGGGCCCTCTTCATTCGGATTTTTGTACGCAGCGACCTCTGGGCTCCGGCCATTTCGACCCTTTTAGTAACCGAGCTCATCGGCTGGGGCACTTGGTTTGTGGGGCACTCACGCGGAAATCGCGCCTCACGAAAAGCCGCTGAAGGAGAGGCCGAAACGGGTCGAAGAAAGAGTCCCTCCAGCTCCATTTTCCTGATTGCCGGAACCATCCTGCTCCTGCGCTTGGGTTACATGTTCATTCTGCGTCACTACTATGCCGAGCAGGAGAATATCTACACCGAGCTGGCGCACATCTTCTCGAACACCTTCGCTCTGTTGCTGCTGATATGCGGAAACCTGATCAGCGTACAGCTCTACACGGGCAACCGACACCGCTTCCGTCAGCGCGGAGTCCACGCCCTGTGGATCACCTGCTCGATGTTGGTTGTCTCCTCGCTCACAACACTTTGCGTACTGCTTGGCCCCTGGTTGCAACACCGCACCCCCATCACCTCGCACCAATTCTTCCGCATGGAGGTAGTGGTTCTGTTGCTCTGCATTGCGACCTACGCCCTGCTCTACTTAGCCCACTATGTGGTCGCCTCGCAACGCGAGTTGAAACTCGAGCGCCAGCAGCGTCACTTTGCCCAATACCAATACAACCGCTTCAAGGAGCAAATCAACCCCCACTTCCTCTTCAACTCGCTCAACATTTTGGACTCGCTGGTGCAGGAGGGAGAGCGCGAGCGGGCCGGCACCTTTATTCGCAAATTGGCGGGCATCTACCGCTATATGCTGCGCAACGAGGAGGAGCCGTTAGTCACACTGCGTGAGGAGATTGCCTTTGCAGATATGTACGTTGACCTGATTAAGGAGCGCTTCACCAACGGTCTGGAGATTACGCGCGAAATTTCGCCCGACCACCTCTCCCGCCTGGTGGTCCCCTGCTCGGTACAACAACTGATAGAGAACGCCACCAAACACAACATCGTAAGCCCCGAACAGCCGCTGCGCATCTCGCTGCGGGCCGGTGACGGATGGCTCAGCGTGGAGAACAACCGCCAGCCCCGCATCAGCCGACGCAACGACTCGACGCACCTGGGGCTGAAGACCATCTCGCAACAATACTTCGATGTGGCCGGGCGTGAGATTGTCGTGGCTGCCGACCAGGAGCACTTCCGCGTCGATTTACCCCTGCTGAAACCTACGAAACAATGAAAGTCTTAATCGTTGAGGATGAACAACTTGCGCAAACCAACCTGCGCAACATGATCCAAAAGCAGTTTGCCGACCTGGAGATAGTCGGCATGCTCTCGTCGGTCAAGAGCTGCGTGCAGTGGCTCACGAATCCGGAGAATCGGACCGACATCATCTTTTTGGACGTCGAGCTCTCCGACGGTATGTGTTTCGACATCTTCGAGAGCATTAAAACCGACGCCAAAATCATCATTACGACAGCCTACGACAGCTACGCCATCAAGGCCTTCAGAATCAACTGCATAGATTATCTGCTCAAGCCCATTGATCCGGGCGAGTTGCACGACGCTGTTTCGCGTTGCCGCGAAGCCCTCTCCCTGGGCCGGCAGTTTGATGTCGAGGCTCTGCGCAAGGCCCTGGGCAGCGAGCGTGCGGGGAGCGGATTCAAGAGCCGTTTCATCATCCGCATCGGCGACCGCATCCTGATTCTCAAGAGCTCCGAAATAGCCTATTTTTACGCCGAGGACAAGAGCACCTATGCCGTCACCTCGGAGGGCAAACGACACATCCTCGACATGACGCTCGATGCCGTACAGGAGGCGGTCGATCCCGCCCGATTTTTCCGCATTTCGCGCTCACAAATCGTGTCCGTGGACTCCATCGAAAGTATCTCGCGCCATCTGAATAACCGACTGAAAATCAACCTGTTGCCAAAACCATCATTCGATGCATTCGTAAGTCGCTTCCGTATCAATGACTTTCTGGAGTGGATTGAGGGAAAATAGAGAATAATTCAAAATTATTTAGGGGCATTAAGGGCATTAAGGGCATTAAGGGCATTAGGGGAAGATAATTGCTAATTCCTAATTCCTAATTCCTAATTATATTAGAAAAACAGCTAAAAAACTCGGTTGTTTGAATATTTTTTACTATCTTTGTCACCGGTTTGGCCCCGAGAGGGTACGAACCGGTGGATGCCTTGTGAAACCAAAAAGAAATAACAAAGTAAAAATCAATATGATGAGAAAGTTTTTAGTCATTGCACTCTCCACCCTGCTCTTCGCATCGTGCGCTTCGCAGAAGCGTGCCCTCTATCTGCAGGACCTGGACACGGAGGCAGTCGAGAAGATTGCCGACAGCTACCAAATCAGACTCAAGCCTCACGATCGTCTGACGGTAGTGGTAAACAGCCGTTACCCCGAGTTGGCTGCCCCCTTCAACACGGCCACCTCGCTGAACTCGCTGACCGGTATGCCGATTGACGGCAACCGCTACACCTCGACCTCGACCGGCACTCTGCAGGTACGCACCATCGACTCGGAGGGTATGCTCGAGATGCCGATTATCGGCAAGGTAGCCTGCGCTGGCAAGACTCGTGAGGAGGTTGCCGCCGAGATTGCCCGCTTAATTAAGGAGGGTGGCCACCTGAGCGATCCGACGGTCAATATTCAGTTCTCGGATATGGCCGTAACCATCGTGGGTGACGTAGCCCGCCCGGGTCGCTACAACATTACGACCGACCGTCTGTCGCTCTTCGATGCCCTCTCAATGGCCGGTGACATGACCGTCTTTGGTCAGCGTATGGATGTAACGGTGATTCGCGAGGAGAACGGTGTGCGCACGAGCGCCCAGCTCGATATCCGCTCGAAGGATATCTTCTCGTCGCCCTACTTCTACATCCAGCAGAACGACGTTATCTATGTGAAGCCCAACAAGTACAAGACCGCAACCGGTGAATACAACCAGAACCGTTCGTTCTACATCTCGCTGGTATCGGCTGCCGTATCGGTTGCCACGCTGATTGTAACCATTACCAAGCTCTAAATCTGACGCTCTATGACCGAACAGAACAACATGAACAACTACAACGCGGAGGTGAACGAATCCCCCGCTTTCTCGATTCACGACATCATCCGCATGATGTTGGCCAATTGGTATTGGTTTGTTATCTCGGTGGTTGTATGCCTCGGTTGCGCCTACCTCTACCTGGCCAGCAATGAAAAGGTCTACAGCCGCTCGGCAACCATTATGGTCAAGGACTCGCGCAAGGGTGGCGACATGGACCTGACCGCCTTCAGCGAGCTGGCCGGCTTCTCGTCGCGTCGCAACGTCGATAACGAGATCTACATCCTGCAATCACGCCGCCTGATGGAGCAGGTGGTACGTCAGTTGAACCTGACGATGAACTACTCGACCCGCCGCGGTCTGCGCATGCAGACCCTCTACGACCAAACCCCCATTCAGGTTGCCTTTATCAACGGCAACGAGTTTGAGGGCGCCAGCTTAGAGGTCGTGCTGAATGGTGGAGATCAGGTTACGCTGCGCAAGTTCATGAACAAGAAGATCAGCAAGGGTGAGATTGAGGGTGAAGACGAGATAATCTCGGGCCGCCTGGGTGATACGATTCAGACCCCCGTGGGAGCACTCTGCGTCACCCCGACCTTCTACCTGACCGAGGAGTATGAGGGCCACACGATTCGTGTATCGAAGGCCCCCATCAACATCGCCACGAGCAACTACCGCAAGGCCGTACAGAGCTCGGTAGTCAATAAGCTCTCGTCGATTATCTCGCTCTCGATGCGTGACGTGGTTCCGCAGCGTGCCGAGGATGTAATCAACACCCTGATTGCCGCCTACAACGGTGACGCCATGGAGGATAAGCGTGCCGTAGCCCAGCAGACGGCCACCTTCATCGACAACCGTCTGGCCGTCATCAGCCAGGAGCTGGGCAATGTGGACAAGGAGATTGAGCAGTTTAAGCGCAAGAACGACATCTTTGACCTGACGACCGAGGCCCAGCGCATGCTGACCGAGAGCTCGAAGTACAAGAGCGAGGGTCTGGCCATCGAGAACCAGATTGCCATGGCCAAGTACCTGCGCGAGTTCATCAACGACAAGGAGCAGGAGAACGCCTTGATTCCCGCCACGGCAGCTATCCTGAATTCGGGTATTGCCACCCAGATCAACGAGTACAACACGATGCTCCTGACGCGTGACAAGCTCCGCGCCGAGGGCTCGGAGAACAACCCCACGCTCCAGAACCTGAACAAGGCATTGGAGGCCAACCGCATGGCTATCAGCTCGACGCTCGACTCGCACATCGAGGCGCTGCAGATTCAGTCCGAGGCCCTGCGCAAGGAGGAGCGTTTCGCCAACACCCGCATCCAGAGTGCCTCCTCCAAGGAGAAGGAGATTCTGGGAAGCATTCGTCAGCAGAAGGTGAAGGAGGAGCTCTACCTCTACCTGCTGCAGAAGCGTGAGGAGAACGAGCTGGCCCTGGAGGTTGTCGAGGCCAATTCGCGCATCGTCGATGCCGCCTTCGGCTCGCCGCTGCCCGTCTACCCCAAGACCTTCATGATTCTGGCCGTAGCCTTGATATTCGGTCTGGGTATTCCCTTTGCCATCCTCTACCTGCTTGAGGCCCTCGACACCTCGATTCGTGGCCGCAAGGATATCGAGGAGCGCACCAGCATCCCCTTCCTGGGTGAGATTCCCGAGTACACGGGCGCCTCGAACCGCGGTATCGTGGTTCGTGAGAATGGCCGTGACTCTGTTTCGGAGGCCTTCCGCATCCTGCGTACCAACATGAACTTCATGAACGTAAACAACAAGGAGCAGAAGGTGATTATGGTAACCTCGTCGAACCCCCACGCCGGTAAGACCTTCGTTTCGACCAACTTAGCCCTCACGATGGCTATGGCCGGGAAGAAGACCCTGCTGGTAGATATGGACCTGCGTCGTCGCTCACTCTCGAAGGTGATGGGACACGGCAGCGACACAAAGGGTCTGACCTCCTGCCTGAGCGGCAGCAGCAAGATCAGCGACGTGATTATCCCCACGCGCATCAACGCCAACCTCCACGTTCTCTACGCCGGAGTTCAGCCCCCCAACCCCGCCGAGATGCTGCTTTCGGAGCGCCTGGATGAGGTGATGAAGGAGCTGCGCGAGATGTACGACTACATCATCTTAGACAGCGTACCGGCTCTGGTTGTTGCCGACGCCATGATTACCGACCGCCTGAGCGACCTTACGATCTACGTTGTGCGTGAGGGTCTGCTCGACCGTCGTCAGCTGCCCGATATCGACCGCTTCTACCGCGAGAAGAAGTTCTCGAATATGACCCTCGTACTGAACGGTGCCACGATGAAGCGTGCCGGCTATGGCTACGGTTACGGCTACGGCTATGGTTACGGCTATGGTTACGACTACTACGGAACCGAGAGCGAGAGCTCGGAGAGCGTAAAGCGCCCCTTCATTGTCCGTCTGAAGAGTTGGCTTAATAAAAAAGGTAAGTAATGGCTATCTCGGGAAATGTCATCGGCATCGACTTTGACGGTACGGTCGTAACGCACGAATACCCCCACGTCGGGGAGGATGCGGGGGCTGTACCCGTGCTGAAGGAGTTGCTGGCCAACAACAACCGCCTGGTGCTCTATACCATGCGCAGCGGTCGTCTGCTGGAGCGTGCCAAGGCCTGGTTTGCCGAGCGCAATATTCCCTTATGGTCTATCAACAGCAATCCCGAGCAGAAGCGCTGGAGCGACTCGCCCAAGGTCTACGCCAACCTCTATATAGACGACAGCGCCTTAGGCTGCCCGCTCAAAATCGTTGACGGTTGCTCACGCCCCGTCGCCGACTGGGTCAAGATTCGCGAGCAGTTAGTCCGCGAGGGGTACCTTGACGAGTAACCTATTAGCAATTAGCAATTAGTAATTTGCAATAAACAGAGAGAGAACTGCCCGGGTGGTTCTCTCTCTGTTAATTTTGTACGGGGAGGGCGATTCACAATTCACAATTCACAATTCACAATTCACAATTCACAATTCAAAATTCAAAATTCAAAATTCAAAATTCAAAATTCAAAATTCAAAATTCAAAATTGAACTGGGAAGACTGGGGGAACTGGGGAACTAAAATTGCCCGGCAGGACAAGTTTGCTCGGCTTCTCTACCGCAGCGCCTTGCAAATCATACAAGATTGCCACGTCAGTCGCTCACGCTCCTTCCTCGCAATGACTGATTTTCAACTCATTGCTAATTCCTAATTCCTAATTAAAATAAAGTAGTCAGAATATCGTGCAGTGAGCCCCGGATGGGGCATACTTGAGGTATGTTCCATTCGGGGCTCACAAGGGATAGGCAGTAGATGCTGCCTTATCACGGCAAATTACTCGGGCTTGACGAGTGACAGGAAGAGCTCATCCAACTGCGCCTGATCCACATAGCCGGGGGCATCGAGCATTACGTCGCGACCGGCGTTGTTCTTGGGGAAGGCGATATAGTCGCGAATCGACTCCGAGCCACCAAAGAGCGAGCAGAGGCGGTCGAAACCGAAGGCGAGGCCACCATGCGGGGGTGCTCCAAACTTGAAGGCATTCATCAGGAAACCAAACTGCTCCTGTGCCTTCTCGGGGGTGAAGCCCAGGCACTTGAAGATTGTGGCCTGCAGCTTGGCGTCGTGAATACGAATCGAACCACCACCAATCTCGGTACCGTTGCATACAAAGTCATAGGCGTTGGCACGCACACGGCCCGGGTCGCTTTCGAGAAACTCCACATCCTCGGGTTTGGGCGAGGTGAAGGGGTGG
>CAYRPL010000008.1:0-2952 GCA_964426045.1 uncultured Alistipes sp.
CCTTCTGCACCCAACCGGCCAGGGTCACCGTCTCGTTGATATTTGCGGCACGCAGACAGCCGCAAGTGTGTGTTCTGTACATAGTATCTCGTTTTTGTTTATCATTCCTGATTTACAACCCGCAAATTTAGCGATTTTTCTCGTTATTATTTCAACCCGTGAATAAAAAATATTATCTTTGTGAATAGGATTCACCCAAAAAGAGATAAAATTATGAAACTACGACTTGTTTTTCACCTGCTGACTGCCCTTTTGCTTGTCACCCTGACAGAGTCGGCTTCGGCCAAGAGCGACTCGCTGAAGATGGCCAAGAAGGCCCAAAAGGAGCAGCAGAAGGCCGAGCGCCGGCGCCAGCACGAGATAAAGCGGCCGGCACAACCCCACTTCAAAGGGGGCGATATCGACAAGTTTGAGGCGTGGGTCGAGGCCAATTTGAAGTTTGATTTCGGCTCACTGCCGCGCGATACACCCCACATCTACGTCGAGGTACCCTTCTATGTCGAGGCCGACGGCTCGACTTCGCTCTCGGACGAGGATACCCCCAGCAAGAAGCTCTATCCGCGTCTGGTCTTTGAGATTGAGCGTGTGATTCAGTTCTCACCCGACTGGGAGCCCGGACACGACCTTTTAGGCAACCCCGTGCGCTCGCGCCAGGTGCTGAGCCTTACGCTCTACAACCACCACAGCACGGCTCCCGCAGCGCCCGCAAGGCCCGCTCGTCGTATTCGCCGATAGGCCCTGAGCCCCACTACCCTGCTTGAAATTTCTACCCATAACTAAAATTTCCACCCATGAAACAAATTTCTACACTTCTGACAGGAGCTCTGCTACTCCTCTCAACACTCGACTCGGCAGCTGCGTCCGAGGCCGAGAGCAAACAACGACGTGACTCACTGCGCCAAGCCCGACGCGAGGCCAAAGCCCGCTTAGAACCGGAAAAAGGGGTGCAACTCATCCCAGCCAATCCACCCGAAGAGTCGGAGGAGGAGCCGAATCGGGTGATGCCCACATTTTGCGGCGGTGATTTGACAACATTCCGCAATTGGTGCATCAGAGAGATGTCCGGAGTCAACTACATAAATCAGGCAAAGGACGATTCGGTGGTCAAGCTTACATTTTTCATCGAGCGAGATGGCACACTGACCATCGGCGAGGTTATTCAAGCTGACGACTCCTACCTCCTGAGTGCAGCCATTGCAGCCCTGAGCGCCTCGCCCCGCTGGACACCCGGGTTGGAGGATGGGAAGCCTGTGCGTGTAAGATACACCATCCCCATCCTCTACAGAAAGGGCCAATTCGACCTCTCACCCGATGCCGGAAGAAGCGCTGATGGCCTTTGGCGATCACCCGTAGCCACCCGACGACAGTCCGAAATATACAACGTAGGAGGCGAACAAGACGACTAACCATGGAAGAGCAACAAGCAAAAGACGAGAAATATATGCGCCTGGCCTTAGCCGAGGCAGAACAGGCACTCAAGCGACACGAAGTGCCGATTGGTGCCGTGGTGGTGGCGGGTGACCGCATCATTGGTCGCGGCCACAACCTGGTCGAGAGCCTCTCGGATGCCACGGCACACGCCGAGATGCAGGCCCTGACGGCTGCCGCCTCGACCCTCGGGGGCAAGTACCTGAAGGAGTGCACGCTCTACGTCACGGTCGAACCTTGTGTGATGTGTGCCGGAGCGATTGCCTGGAGCCAGGTGGGGCGTGTAGTCTGGGGAGCCGACGACCCCAAGCGGGGCCATCGCTGCTACTCGGAGCAGATCCTCCACCCCAAAACCGAGGTACAAAGCGGCATCCTGCAAGAGGAGTGCGAGGCGCTGATGAAGCAATTTTTCAGTGCATTGCGCTGATTGAATTTTGGAATAACGGGAAATTGTATTAAATTTGCGGTTGTTTTTGCCCTTTGCACCTCAAAAAAGGTCATCTAAGGCAATAAAACAGAAAAAAATTTAGTTGAATAATAAAACCTAATAATTGAAAAGATGAAAAAACTGTTTTTATCGTTTGTGGCCGTGATGGCTCTCTGCACGCTCTCGGCCCAGAGTGTTTCGGAGCTGTGCTCGAAGGGTATCGAGGCCCACAATGCCAAGGATTATGCCACCGCTGCAGCCGCCTTTGAGCAGGCTATCGAGCTCAGCGAGGGTAGCGACGAGGCCAACGTGGCCAAGCAGAACCTCCCGAACTGCTACTTCCGCCTCTCGATGCCCGAGCTGACGGCCAAGAACTATGAGAAGGCCTTGGAGTATGCCAACAAGGCGCTGGAGCTCTCGCTGGTTTACGACGTACCCAAGACCGAGGCAAATGCCAAGCGTATGCTCGGTATGATCTATCAGGCTCAGGGTGGTGAGGCCTTCAACGCCAAGGACTACGCCGCTGCTGCCGAGGTATTTGCCAAGGGTTATGAGGCCGATCCCCGCAACGCCCAGATGGCCAACTGGCTGGGTACCTGCTACTGCGAGCTGGGTCAGTACACCCAGGGTCTGGAGATTCTGAACAAGGTGGCTGCAAACAAGAACCCCAAGTATGCCGAGCAGGCTGCCGAGGCTAAGAACCTGGTTTCGATGTACACCAACAACATGGTGGCCGGCTTCCAGCAGAAAGGTGACTTCGACGGTATGCTGGCTGTTGCCGAGCAGATGCTCGCCTCGAACCCCGAGAACCCCACTGCACTGAAGATTCGCGTACAGGCCTACGATGGCAAGAAAGACCTTGCCAAGGTGATTGAGCTGGCCGAGGCTGCAGCCCTGGTTCAGACCGACGCCGAGGATTCGAGCTACCTCTACTACCTGCTGGGTTCGGCCTACAACGCCAAGGAGATGAAGGCCCAGGCCATCGCTGCCCTGCAGAACGTAACCGCCGGTGCTACGTTGGAGGCTGCGAAGGCTACTATCGCCGAGCTCTCCAAGTAATTTATTTGGCGTGATAAGGCTGCATTTGCGGCCTATCC
>CAYRPL010000008.1:2962-21278 GCA_964426045.1 uncultured Alistipes sp.
CTATCCCTTGCGAGCCCCGAATGAGTAGTACCTAAGTACAACCCATCCGGGGCTCACTGCTCGATTGTTGCAACTACAGCCTTCTGACGCCAAACCTTTCTATAATGAGTAATGAGCAATGAGAAATGAGCAATTTTTTTAGCTTTCAGCTTTCAATTGTGAATTTTGAATTGTGAATTTTAAATTGTTATGTCAGCTCCTTTAGCCGAACGATTGCGACCACGGTCGCTCGATGAATATATCGGCCAGCAGCATCTGGTCGGACCCAATGGGGTCTTTCGCAAGTTCCTCGAGACGGGGAACCTCCCCTCGTTTATCCTCTGGGGTCCTCCCGGGGTGGGTAAGACCTCGCTGGCGAAACTTGTAGCCACGCAGCTCGAGCGCCCGATGTTCACCCTCTCGGCCGTGACCGCAGGTGTCAAGGAGGTGCGCGAGGTAATCGAGCAGGCCAAGCGCCAGCACTTCTTCAACACCAAGACCCCGCTGCTCTTTATCGACGAGATTCACCGCTTCAACAAGAGCCAGCAGGACTCGCTGCTGGGGGCTGTGGAGCAGGGAGTGGTTACACTGATTGGTGCCACGACCGAGAACCCCTCGTTTGAGGTCATCTCGCCCCTCTTGAGCCGCTGCCAGGTCTACATTCTCAAGTCGATGACCAACGAGGAGCTCGAGGAGCTGCTGAATCGCGCCCTGACGGCCGAGGAGGGGCTGAAGGGACGTGAGGTCGAGGTTTTGGAGACCGAGGCCCTCTTCACCTTCTCGGGAGGTGATGCCCGCAAACTGCTCAACATCCTGGATATCATCACCGGAGCCTCGTCGGGCAAGATTACCATCACCGACGACTACGTCACCGAGTGTCTGCAACAGAACATCGCCCTCTACGACAAGAATGGCGAACAGCACTACGACGTTATCTCGGCCTTTATCAAATCGGTGCGGGGCAGCGACCCCAATGCCGCCATCTACTATCTGGCCCGCATGCTGGCCGGAGGCGAGGAGCCCCGCTTCATCGCCCGCCGTCTGGTGATTCTGGCCTCGGAGGATATCGGCCTCGCAAATCCCAACGCCCTGCTGCTTGCCAACGCCTGCTTCGACACGGTTCATAAAATAGGTATGCCCGAGGCACGCATCACGCTGGCCGAAACGACCATCTACCTGGCCACCTCGCCCAAGAGCAACTCGGCCTACATGGCCATCAACAAGGCCCTGCAACTCGTCGAGCACGACACCACGAACCGCCCCGTGCCCCTGCACCTGCGCAACGCCCCCACACGCCTGATGGAGAAGGCGGGCTATGGCAAGGGCTATAAGTATGCCCACGACTTCGAGGGCCACTTTGCCGAGCAGGAGTTCCTGCCCGAGAGCCTGGCAGGCACCCGCTTCTACGAGCCTGACCCGCAAAACCCCACCGAGGCTAAAATCGCCCAACGCATCCAAGAGCTCTGGAAAGGGAAATATTAGACAATTCAGAATTCACAATTCACAATTCACAATTATTTAGAGATGCTTCTTTCGAGGAGCATCTCTATTTTATATCATTACCACTACTTTATATCATTACCACTACCCTAATGCCTCTAATGCCTCTAATGCCCCTAATGCCTCTAATGCCTCTTGTAAAAAAATCGAAAAAAAATTTGGAAATTAAAAAAAGTGATACTACTTTTGTGATATCAAAATAATATCACTTTAATAACCTATAAAAAATTACTTCTATGGAGAACAAGAATTATGAGTACAAAGGGTGGAAGGCCAATGGTTTTGTGGCCTTATTTCTGATTTTGGCGGGTTTTGCCGCAAGTATCTACGTCATTGTGGCCGGAGCGAATGCCGAGTCGGCCCTGGTTGGCGGATGGCTGATTGGTTTGGGTATTGCCGGTATTATTCTCTTCTTTATCGGCCTCTTTGGCTTTATGCTGCTGGAGCCCAACGAGGCGCACGTACTGCTCTTCTTTGGCGAGTATCGGGGCAACTTCCTCCAGACGGGTTTCTGGTGGGTGAACCCCTTTATCACGGCCAAGCACATTTCGCTGCGTGCAAGAAACCTCAACGCCGAGCCCATCAAGGTAAACGACAAGATGGGTAATCCGGTGCTGATTGGTTTGGTGCTGGTTTGGAAGATCAAGCAAGAGGAGATCTACAAGGCCGTATTTGACATCGACACTTCGCAGAGCGCTGCCGGCGTGGGTGTTTCGGCCAGCAACCGCATGAAGATTTTGGAGAACTTCGTATCGGTACAGAGCGATGCAGCCCTGCGTCAGGTGGCCGGCTGCTACGCCTACGACAACAACACGGCAGGTGTGGATGAGCTGACCCTGCGCTCGAACTCCGACGAGATCAACGAGCAGCTGGAGCAGAAGGTGGGCGAGCGTCTGGTAATGGCCGGCATCGAGGTTGTCGAGGCCCGCATCAACTACCTGGCCTATGCGCCCGAGATTGCCGCCGTGATGCTGCGTCGTCAGCAGGCCGATGCCATCATCTCGGCCCGCGAGAAGATTGTCGAGGGTGCTGTTTCGATGGTGAAGATGGCCATCGACAAGTTGGGCGAGGAGGGCGTTGTAGAGCTCGAGGAGGAGCGCAAGGCCGCCATGGTCTCGAACCTGCTGGTGGTATTGTGTGGCGACGAGTCGGCCCAGCCCGTAGTGAATACCGGAACCCTGCATCATTAGAATTATGGCAAAGGAGGCGACAAAAAGTTTTGTACTGCGCGTGGATGCCGAGACGATGGAGGCGGTCGAGAAGTGGGCGGCGGACGAGTTCCGCTCGACCAACGGCCAGCTGCAATGGATCATCGCCGAGGCTCTGCGTCGCAGTGGCCGCCTGAAGAAGCCTAAGTCGAAACCCGCAAAACCCGAAGAGCAATGAAAAAGTTTAAGATTCAACTCGGCAAGACCAGCTGGGGCCACCTGCGCCTGGGAAGCTGGGTCGGCGTGACGGCAATTCTCACAGTCTTCATCTTGAGCCATATAGCCGATGTGTTGGGTGTTCGCGATGCCCTGTGGGTAGAGATTATCAAGTGGGCAGCCTTGAGCATCTTCACGGGCGACATCTTTTACTCGCTCTGCAAACGCTCGCCCCGCAAGCGCTGGGAGGCAGTGATGACCATAGGACTAACCTTAGCCTGTGCCCTGCTGCTCGGAGCGTTGGCCATCTATCTGAAGAGTGGCTACGAACCCTTTATTACGCAGTTGATTACGGTCGGCGGATTCATCCTTCTGGTGATGGGCATAGGCGGTTTTATTCTGTGGCGCGTGGAGCTTAGAAGGCTCAATACGCAAATCCTGGAGCGCAAGCTGAAACGAAAAAAGAGAACAAACCTATGAAAATTGTAGTCTTTACCGGTGCGGGGGTGAGTGCCGACAGCGGCATTGCCACCTTCCGTGACTCCGACGGCCTGTGGGCGCAGTATCGCATCGAGGATGTCTGCACCCCCGAGGCCCTGAAGCGAAACCGCCCGTTAGTTGTCGAATTCTATAACAAACGCCGTCGCGAACTCTTTGAGCGTAAGCCTAATGCGGGCCACTACGCCATCGCAGAGCTCGAAAAGCACTTCGAGGTGGAGGTCATAACGCAGAATGTCGATAACCTGCACGAACAGGCAGGCTCGAAGCGGGTGCTGCACCTGCACGGCGAGTTGATGAAGCTACGCTCGGAGCGCAACCCCGAACTCATTGTTCCCATCGAGGGGTGGGAGCAGAAACTCGACGCCACGGCACCCGATGGAGCACTGCTACGCCCCCACATCGTCTTCTTTGGCGAGTCGGTGCCGATGATTGAGCCCGCCACAGCCTTAGTCGAAAAGGCCGACCTGCTGATTGTCGTGGGAACCTCGCTGGCGGTCTACCCCGCTGCCTCGCTGGTTCACTACGCACGCCCCGAAGTTCCTATCATCCTGGTAGACCCTGGGGAGCCCGACACACGCTTGATTCGCAACCCCCTGACCCACATCAAGGCCCGCTCGGCCGAGGGTCTTCCGAGGCTTGTCGAAGAGCTGATAAACTCAAGGAGCTGAATGAACTCCTTGAGTTTAATGAGCAGTGAGCAGTGAGCAATGAAAGAAACTGTCTAACAAGTCCTCAAAAATGAAAATCACCCCCGTCAGATGCACTTCTGGCGGGGGTGAAATCGTTAGAATTTGACTTGTTAGACAGCCTCTTTTATCTGTCTATAAGAGAAATTCCTAATTCAAATTAAGACAAGAGGTTGGGGTAAGTACCATCAGCCTGCATAGCCGCCAAACGCTGACGCAGAGGCTCACGGTCGGCCTGGTAGGTGACACCAAACCACTTGACCGAAGAGCGGAGGACGCGCAGGGTGGCGGTACCCTCCTGAATCAACTTATTGACCATCGAGGGCATATAGCATTCGGACTTCAGCTCCGAGCCACGAGCAGCGAGGAACTCCTTGAAGAAGGCCTCGGAGTGGGCGAAGTAGTCGGGCGTAAAACCAAAGAGGTTCATCGAGACGGGGGTATCCTCCTTGAGCTCCTCGTCGGCAGCGTCGTCGTGGAAGAGAATGCGGCCGTCGGCTACACGCTCAATCTGCGTGCGCTCGACCATACCCACCAGGTCTCCTTCGTCGTTGACCGTGCAGACACCGCGCGAAACGGTACCGTTCTCCGAGAGGGTCTTCGAGAGCTCGTAGGCCACCATGCAGTAGCGGTTCGAGCTGCCCTCGAGGCTCTGCAGGTAGTCGCTCATCACGCGGAAGGCATCGGCACCATAGAAGTCATCGGCATTGATGACGGCAAAGGGTTCGTGAATCTCGGGGGCACCCATCATCACAGCGTGGTTCGTACCCCAGGGCTTTTGGCGACCTTCGGGCACCGAGAATCCCTCGGGCAGGCGATCGAGCTCCTGGTAGACGTAGCGCACCTCGATTTTGTGGCCGAAGCGGGCCTCGTTGAAGAGTTCGCGGAAGTCGGCGCCGAAGCTCTCGCGAATCACAAATACCACCTTACCAAAGCCGGCACGAATGGCATCATAGACCGAATAGTCGATAATCGCCTCGCCGTTGGGGCCTACGCCATCCATCTGCTTGAGCGAACCATAGCGCGAGCCCATACCCGCAGCCAATACCAAAAGAGTAGGTTTTACCATAATGTATTTCTTTATAATTGATTTCTACTCCGCAAAGGTAGTAAAAAGAGAGCAAATAAGCGCCTATTGAGTAGAATATTTCCTCTCTTTGGGCTGTGCAGCAAAAATATGTTTGGAGGTCTTTTCTATTTTTTGTAACTTTGCGGGTTAGACAATAGAACGAATTTTAAGATGAAACTGTTTCAAACCATAGCCCGCTGGTGGCGCGAGGCCCTGCGCAAACGTCGTATTGTGATGCAGCACGCCTCCTCGGGCGATGAGGAGTGGTACATGCACCTCTCGCCTGCGGGTCTCTTTTCGGCCTTTTGGGCCTTGGTACTGCTACTGTTTGTGGTGATTCTGATTCTGGTGGCCTACACTCCGGTTTTGGAGTTCCTGCCCGGCTACCGCACCGACGCCACACGCTCGCGCGAGAGCCTGGTGGCCAACATCATGCGTCTGGATTCGATGGAGCGCGTGATGAACGATATGCTGACCTACAACGAGAATATCTCGCTGGTACTCGACGGCCGCTCACCCGTGGTGCGCAGCCGCATCGAGAGCGACAGCCTGAAGCTCGACAAACGGATTGTGGCCCCCAATGCTGCCGACTCGCTCCTGCGCTCGCAGATGGAGGGCGAAGGCCCCTACTCGCTCGGAGGAGGTGCCGCATCACGACGCTCGGTACGCGAAGCGATTGAGATGATAACACCCGTGGAGGGTATCATCACCCGTCGATTCGATGCCCGAGAGCAGGTGCTGGGGGTAAGAGTGGCCACCGAACCGGCTGCCGAGGTGGCTGCCGTCGAGGGGGGCACGGTCATTCAGTCGCTCTGGAGCCCCGATGCCGGCCATACGATTCTGATTCAGCACAACGCCAACCTCATCTCGCTCTACCGCAACCTGACCCGCTCCAACGTCACGGCCGGTCAGCGTGTCAAGTCCGGTGAGTTGATTGGCGTAACGGGAGATAACAACCGTGAAGGGTTGAATCCCTTCGAGTTTGAGCTTTGGAGCAACGGCAAGGCCGTAGATCCCGAGGCCTATATCATCTTCTAAAACATAGCGGGTTCGATGAGAGAAAAGATTGTTTTGTTAGGCTCGACCGGTTCGATTGGTGAGCAGACCTTGGATATTCTGCGTGCCAACAGCGAGCGTTTTGAGGTGCAGACCCTGACGGCCCACGCCAATTGGCAGCGTCTGGCCGAGCAGGCCCATGAGTTCGATGCCGACAGCGTGGTGATTGCCGACGAAAAGCACTACGCGGCTTTGAAGGAGGCTCTGAAAGATACCGATACGAAGGTCTATGCCGGTCAGGAGGCTGTGGCGCAGTGCGCCGGACAGCAGTCGGCCACAACCGTGGTGAATGCCCTGGTGGGCTATGCCGGACTGCACCCCACGGTTGCAGCCCTCAATGCAGGCCACAAGTTAGCCTTGGCGAACAAGGAGTCGCTGGTCGTAGGTGGTGACTATGTGATGCGCCTGAGCTGCGAAAAGCAGGCTCCGATTCTGCCGATTGACTCCGAGCACTCGGCTATCTTCCAATGTCTGATGGGCGAGCAATCGCCGATTCGCCGCCTGATTATCACCTGCTCGGGAGGTGCCCTGCGTGATTTGAAGCGTGAAGAGCTGGCTTTCGTCACCCCCGAAAGGGCCCTGCAGCACCCCCAATGGTCGATGGGAGCCAAGATTACCATCGACTCCTCGACCTTAGTAAACAAGGGCTTTGAGGTCATTGAGGCCCATTGGTTGTTCGGCACTCCGGCCGAGAAGATTGATGTGGTGATTCACCCGCAATCGATTATCCACTCGATGGTCGAGTTCGAGGATGGCGCCATCAAGGCCCAGCTCGGAACCCCCGATATGCGGATGCCCATCAGCTTGGCCCTCCTCTTCCCCGAACGAGCCAACCGCCCCGAGGAGCGTTTCTCGTTTATCGACCACCCGACGCTGACCTTTGCCGAGGTGGATCGCCTAAAGTACCCCGCCTTAGATATCGCCTACGACTGCCTCCGACGTGGTGGCACGGCCGCCTGCACAATGAATGGCTCGAATGAGGTGGCCGTGGCAGCCTTTCTTGGCCACCAATGCCGCTACACCGACATCGTAGGGGCCATTCGCTATGCCCTCGAGCGGGCTACCTTCATCCCCCACCCCACGCTCGAGGACTACGCCCAATCGAACGAAGAGTCGCGCCGCCTGGCTCGTGAGTTCCTGAAATTGTAATATCAAGCAAAAATATGGATATCTTAATCAAAGTTGCACAACTCTTTCTGGCCTTCACGATTCTGGTAGGCCTCCACGAATTCGGACACTTTCTGATGGCGCGTATCTTTCGGATTCGCGTCGAGAAGTTCTACATCTTCTTCGACCCTTGGTTTTCTATTCTGAAGTTTCAATACAAGGATACGGAGTATGGTATCGGCTGGCTTCCGTTAGGTGGCTATGTGAAAATTTCGGGCATGATCGACGAGTCGATGGATACCGAGCAACTCCAGCAGCCGATGCAGCCCTGGGAGTTCCGCTCAAAGCCCGCCTGGCAGCGCTTTTTGGTGATGATTGCGGGTGTGATAATGAACGTACTGCTGGCCTTGGTCATCTACTGCGGCATCAGCTACACCTGGGGCGACAGCTACCTCTCGAACCAGGATGCCGAGTGGGGTTATAGTTTCAACGAGACGGCCCAAAAGTGCGGATTTGAGGAGGGTGACCGCATCTTGGCCATCGACGACGAGCCCATCGAGAACATCGCCCACATCACCTCGCGTCTGCTTATTACGGATGAGGATCGCACGGTGCGCTTTTCGCGCGGGGGTCAGGAGCAGGAGATTACACTGGCGCTTGACGACCTGATTGCGTGGCGTCGCTCGGGCGAGATTATGGACTTTTGCCAGTTGATTATCCCCTTCCGTGTAGACAGCCTCTGCACCGAGAGCAGCCGCCTGTCGGGTCTGCAACGCGGTGACCGTGTGGTGGCCCTGGGCGATATGCGCACTACCGACTCACGCCGCATTACGGCGGCCCTTCAGGAGCTGAAGAGCGATACGGCCCGTCTGAGTGTCGTGCGTGGCAGCGAGGAGCTCGAGCTCGCCGTGCCGGTCGATTCGCTGGGTAGAATCGGCATTCTGATCGAGCCCTTCCCGATTCGCACCCAGACATACACCCTCTTGGAGGCCATTCCTGCGGGTGTGGAGCGCTGTGGTCGTGTCATCAGCTCCTATTGGGAGCAGCTGAAGCTCATCGTACAGCCCAAGACGAAGATGTACGAGGAGCTGGGCGGCTTTATCGCCATCGGCTCGATCTTCTCTTCGGAGTGGAATTGGTTAGACTTCTGGTCGAAGTGCGCCTTCCTGTCGATTATTCTGGCCGTGATGAACATCCTGCCCATCCCGGGTTTGGATGGCGGACACGCACTCTTCACATTGTGGGAGATGCTCACGGGTCGCAAACTGAGTGACAAGTTCCTCGAGGTGGCCCAATATATCGGTCTTATCATTCTGTTTGCACTGCTGCTCTACGCCAACGGAAACGACATCTACCGCTTCTTTATCAAGTAATCGCAACCCCCTAAATCCTTCACTTACGCTCTATGGCCAAAGTTAAAAAGGCATATTTCTGCAAAAATTGCGGTTTCGAAGCCCCGAAGTGGTTGGGCCGCTGCCCCTCGTGCGGGGAGTGGAACAGCTTTACCGAGGAGGTGATCGCAAAGGAGAGCTCCTCGGTGCAGAGCGCCCTGGCGGGCTCGCTTCCCGCCTCACGGCCCGAGCGGGTCAAGGATATTCGCAAGAGCGAGGTGCGACGCATCTACACCGGAAACCGAGAGGTGAATCGTGTGCTGGGCGGAGGTCTGGTTCCGGGCTCGCTGATTCTGCTCGGAGGTGAACCGGGCATCGGAAAATCGACCCTCTCGCTACAGATTGCCCTGGCCGACAACGGACTGAAGACCCTCTACGTTTCGGGTGAGGAGTCGGCCGAGCAGATTAAGATGCGTGCCGACCGCTTAGGCATCGGCAACGAGGAGTGTATGATCTACACCGAGACCCTGCTGGAGAATATCACCACGCAGATTCAGGAGCTGAAACCCGACGTGGTGGTCATCGACTCGATACAGACCATCTACACCGAACTTATCGACTCGTCGGCCGGCTCCGTATCGCAGATTCGCGAGTGTGCAGCTACGCTGCTGAAGGTGGCCAAGGGGCTCGGCACCTCGATCTTCATCATCGGTCACATCACCAAAGACGGCACGATTGCCGGCCCCAAGATTTTGGAGCACATTGTCGATGTGGTCCTGCAGTTCGAGGGGGACAACAACCACATCTACCGCATCCTGCGCGGCATCAAAAACCGCTTTGGTGCCACCTTTGAAATCGGCGTCTTCGAGATGCACGAGGATGGCCTGAAGGAGGTCGAAAACCCCTCGGAGATTCTGATGTCCCACTACGACGAGCCCCTAAGCGGCATCGCCGTCGGAGGCTCGGTCGATGGTATTCGCCCCTACCTGATTGAGGTGCAGGCCCTGGTCAGCTCGGCCGCCTACGGAACTCCGCAGCGCTCGGCCACGGGCTACGATGCACGACGCATGAATATGCTCTTGGCCGTCTTGGAGAAGCGGGTCGGGATGAAGATGTTCCAAAAAGATGTCTTTTTGAACTTCGCCGGAGGTTTCAAGATTGCCGATACGGGGCTCGATTTGGCGGTGGTGGCTGCGGTCATCTCGTCTTATTTCGACCGCCCGATTTCGCAGGGCGTATGCTGTGCAGCCGAGATTGGTCTTTCGGGTGAGGTGCGCCCCGCATCACGCAGCGAGCAGCGCATCAGCGAGGCGGCCCGCCACGGATTCAAACGCATCATCGTATCGAGTTTCCTCTCGCCCAAGCTGAAACTTCCGAAGGGAATCGAGGTGATACGCATCAGCCGTATCGACCAACTTCCGCGCTATCTGTTCGGCACCGAGGAGTCGTAAGCGGCATATAAATTGCTGGTAGAAGCGAAAAACTTCTGCCATGGAAAAGAAAGCCGTCATTCTGGGCGGGGTGGGTCTTGTGGGGAGCCACCTCTGCCAAAAACTGATCGAGCGAGGCCGTGAGGTCTGCTGCGTCGATGTACGCGAGCTCTCCTCCTCGCCCCTGCTGCGCACGATGGAGCGAGGCCGATTTCGATTTGTCCGCCACAACATCACAACCCCCTTTACGATTCATTGCGACGAGGTCTACAACCTCTGTGCTCCGGTGCGACTGAGCTACGACAAGCAGCTGCCGGTCGAGACCTTGCAGACCTATCTGCAGGGGTCGCTGAATACGCTGGAGAATGCCCGCACGGAGTTTGCACGCGTGCTGTTCGCCTCGTCGGCAGCCGTCTACACCCCCAATCCTCGGCTGGAGTTGGACCTGAGGAACAAACAGGCCGCCACAGCCGAGGGGATTCGCTCGGCGGAGATGATTCACCGTGCCTACAACCTTGAATATGGGGTCGATTGCCGCATCGCCCGCATCTTCAACACCTATGGTTCGGGTAGCGACCTAAGCGAGCGCAGGGTCGTGATGCGCATGGTGACCGCCGCCCTGCAGAACCGCGAAATCACCATCTTTGGCAGTGGCGAGCAGCTGCGCACCTTCGCCTGGGCCGGGGATATTGCCGAGGGGTTGATTGCCCTGATGGAGGCTCCGGCAACGGGCGTGGTGCGAACCATTGACCTGGGTGGCGAGGGGGAGATTACGATTCGTGCGCTGGCCGAGAAGATTATCGAACTGAGCGGTTCACGCTCACGCATCAACCACATCGGGGCGCTGTATGGCGATGTGCGCGACCGACGACCCGACCTCTCGACCGCAGCCCGCGAATTGGGTTGGAGGCCCCGAACCTCGCTCGATGAGGGGTTGAAGCGCACCATCGAGTATGTAGAAAAAGAGCTCGCGTCGTACCGAGGTGCGACGCGAACATGGGTTGAAATCTATGGATAGTCCCTAACCAAAAAGGGCCTCGAACTCCTCGCGAAGGTAGGCTGCCGACTCGGTTTGGGGCAACTGGTCAAGTTCTGCGATATGGGGATGGAAGCTGCAGAGGGCCAGCGCAGCACGCGCCACGGGGCCTCGCTCCGAGAAGCGGGACAAGGCCGCTACGACTGCGGGCCAAAGCTGCGAGTGGTTCACCTCGGCACGATTCAGCGCCATCAGGGCGGTATAGCAGGCTGCCAAATCCTCACCTGCGAGCCACACCCGCTCCAAGTGCGCCAGAACGGGCTGTGGGGCACGGCTCAAAAGCACCATGGCCAACTCATCAAGCACCTCACGTTGCGGATTTTCCGCCATCCACTCATCCAACTCCTCGCAGGTCAGGCACTCGGGGCGGGCGATATGCAGGGCTGCCAGGCGCAGTTCGCGCACCTGCTGGCGGTACAAGAAGCGGGCAAAGCCGTGGTCGGGCTCAACCTCGCGGGCAATTGAGCGAATGGTCGGGATGCTGACCCCATAATTGAGTCCCCCTCGCAGGCCGGCCCGTGTCATCGACTCGCTCACGGCGCCATTCATTTCACGACGCAGGCGGCCCAGAAGAGCCGCCATACGCGATGTATAGTTTTCGTTCAGCATTCTCCTTAACGCTTACGGGGCAGAAGCATTTGTACACGTTTTCCGTAGGCAAACAGGGGCAGGGTTGCCGAACCGAGTTCATGGCCGCCACTCTGTACCGAGCAGAGCGAAGGAGCGGCCACACGGCAGGTCACCACCTGGGTACTCTTCTCGGGGGCCTCCTCTACGGCATAGGGCTCCGAGGGGGTTATCTCCAACAGCACAATCTCACCCGCCAAATCACTTACGGGAAGCAGCCCCGACTGCGGGCTGAAGCGCGAGAGGATATATTGACGCTTCTCGGAGTTGGGTGTAAGGAGGATGCGGTGGGTCGAGGTGCGCACAATGCGACGGCCCAGGAACAACTCCACCAGCGCCTTCTCCTGGCGTTCAATCTCCTCCAAGGCACTCTTCAAGCCCTCACCAAAGACATGCTCGCCGGCCTCGCCGGTAATCAAATCCAGGCGGCTGCGACGCAGCTGGAAGATGCGCTTGGCAGCCAGCATGGCCGCCTCCTCATCGGTGGGCTGAAGGAGATCGGTGCGATCAATCGAGAGGGCCTCAAACTCCTCCTCGGCAAGCGGATTGACCACAACACTCGGGGCAGCAAGCTCACCGGCAAGTGGCAACTCGTCAGCCAGAGCCACCTCGGCACGCAGCAGTCGCCAGGCGCTTTTATCCGAGAAGGGGGCACGCAGCCCCAGGCACTTGAGGGCATAGCGGGCATAGGGGCCGGCCACAACTTGCTCATGCTCGACCACAAGGTCAACAGCAATGACATTTTGGGGCAGCGAGTAGCTCAAACCCGCGGGGGTATCCTCCAGTCCCTCGACAGCAACCACCCGATTTTGGGCCGTCAGATTCAGCGAGGCTGCCACTAAGACAGCCAGAAGAGTTAAGCGTTTCATCGTCTTGAAGTTTTCATCCGTACAAATATACTGTTTTTTTCGCTTGCTGTCAAAACTTAAGGTAGAAATCGCCCGTCAAAGCACGATATTGAGGGGTAAAAGCCTCGGGGGCGGTCTGAATCACCAGCTCCTCACACTGCGGTATCTGTGCCAAATCCCCTTTACGAAAGAGCATCAGAGTACGCTTTGGGGACTTTTGTGGGGTGGTTCGCACCTCTAACTGACGCTCCAACGAGAAGTGCGTTGCCGCCAAGAGTCGAAAGTGGCGGGCGGCATCCGCAGGCAGGACTACCGCAAAGCGGCCCCGAGGTCGCAACAGGCGGTGGGCCGCTGACAGGAGTTCCCCAAAGCTGAGGCTTTGGGTATGGCGGGCCCGAGTACGCCCTTCGAGGGGCGAGTGAAGCGAAGCCTCGAAATAGGGAGGATTGCTCACCACAAGGTCAAAGGGCTCCATCGAGGAGTACTCCTGCACGGCCGCCTCACAGACCTCGATACGCTCGGCCCAGGGCGAGCGGGCGACATTCTCTCGAGCATCTGCCACACAATCCGCATCCAAATCGAGGGCCGTAATTCTTGCCGTCGGGTGTCGCTGGGCCAGCATCAGGGCAATCAATCCGGTTCCGGTTCCGACATCCAACAGGCGGCGGTCTTCATCACCAAGTGGCACCCAAGCCCCCAGCAGAACCCCATCGGTTCCCACCTTCATCGGCGAGCGCTCCTGCTCAACAGAAAAGCGCTTGAAGCGAAAACCTCCCATCGGCCCCTACCCTACAATCCTTCCGTCACACATCACAATCCGACGATCGGCCATGGCGGCCAGCTTCTCGTCGTGGGTCACTAAGACAATGGTCTGACCCAGCTTCTCGCGCAAGTCAAAAAAGAGGCGGTGAATCTCCTCACGATTCTGCGAATCGAGGTTTCCCGAGGGTTCGTCGGCCAGCAAGACCGCAGGACGGTTTATGAGGGCACGGGCAATGGCTACACGCTGCTGCTCGCCGCCCGACAATTGGCTCGGCTTGTGGTCTCGACGCTCGGCAAGGCCCACCATCTCCAACAGCTCCCGGGCTCTACGCTCGGCCTCGGCTTGCGACATTCCGCCAATCAGAGCCGGAATGGTCACATTTTCAAAGGCCGAGAACTCGGGCAGCAGGTGGTGGAATTGAAAGACAAAGCCGATTTTCTGGTTGCGAAAGCGCGAGAGGGGCTTATCGCCCAGCCGCAAAATCGACTCACCATCAATGGTTATCTCTCCGCTATCGGGTTGCGAGAGGGTGCCCAGAATCTGGAGCAACGTGGTCTTTCCTGCGCCCGAGGCCCCGACAATCGAGACCACCTCACCTCGGGCCACCTCCAACGAAACCCCTTTGAGTACCTCAAGGTTGCCGAAACTCTTGTGAATATCGTGTGCCTGTATCATGGTTCTATGAATTTTTCGTAAATCTTTATCACATCGACCGCCGCCCGCACATCGTGCACACGCAAGAGGCGTGCCCCCTGACTCAGGGACTCCCAATTCAGGGCCGTAGTACCCCACAGGGCCTCCTCGGGAGTTGTGTCGAGTACTTTGTAAATCATCGACTTACGCGAAAGGGCCGAGAGTACGGGATAACCCAGTCCGACCAGGCGATGAAGGCCCGACAGCAGTTGATAGTTCTGCTCCGTGGTCTTCGAGAAGCCAAATCCCGGGTCGAGTATCAACTCCCGAAGGCCCCGAGTCCGAAGTTTTGTCACCTGCTCTTCGAACCAGGCGACCACCTCACCCACCACATCCTCGTAGTGGCACTCCGAAGACATTGTCTGGGGGGTTCCCCGCATGTGCATCACCACATAGGGGAGCTCGTAGCGGGCTGCCACATCAATCAACTCGGGGTCGAGCTGCCCACCTGAGATATCGTTTACGACCACCGTGCCAAACTCCTCGACCACGCGACGCACCACCCGGGAGCGAAACGAATCGATGGAGACCAACATCTCGGGGTATCTTCGACGAATCACCTCCAGGGCACGGGCCACTCGAGCAAACTCCTCTTCGGGTGCAACATCCTCGGCCCCCGGGCGTGACGAGTAGCCTCCGACATCGACCATCCAGGCCCCCTGATGGACCACCTGCTGCAGGCGCTCCTCGATTTCGGGGACACTGAAGGTGCGGCTCCCTGCATAGAAGGAGTCGGGCGTGACGTTCAAAATCGCCATCACACGCGGCCTCGAAAGGTCCAAATCAAGCCTTTTGGGATTCATAACGCAGTCGCTTATCGAGGAACTCGGCCTCCTCGGCCAGCTCCTCGAGACGAATATTGACCAACGTATAGTCGGCACGGGCAGCTAGCTCGTCGTCACTCATCTGGGAGCGTATGCGACGGAGCACCGCCTCTTTGTCGGCACCATCACGCGCTGCAGCCCGCTCGACACGCAGCGACTCGGGCGCCAGGACAGCCACCGTACGATCGACCCAATGGGCCAGGTTGGCCGAGAAGAGAATGGCACTCTCCAGAACCACATAGTCGCCCTGCTGCCGCTCGGCCCAGGCCTCGAAATCGGCCATCACCGCAGGGTGAACAATGGCATTGAGTCGCTGCAGACGCTCGGGCGACGAGAAGACCTGCTCGGCCAACCAGGGGCGATTCAACGTACCCTCACGGTAGACCTCCGAACCAAACTCGGCCACCAACGCCTCGCGCAAGGCTTCGGATTCGTGCATCAGACGCTTGGCCTCGCTATCCGAAAAGTAGATGGCGACCCCACGCTCAGCAAGCAGGCGGCACAGAGTCGATTTTCCGCTCCCGATGCCGCCCGTAATTCCCACCTTAATCATTCTTCTCGGGTTGTTTCAGCTCGGGAATCGAGCCGATTGAAACTACCTTTACGTCGCTAAAGCGAACCGCTATGGCCTGCTGCATCGACAGCGGGTCGATGACAAGCATCCCTTCGTGTCCCTCCTCGCGCGAACGCTTGTACTTGAGCTCCGAGAGGGGTATTTTGAGGGTCTTGGTGAAATTGGTGTGGTAGCCCACCAGATTGGTTCCCACCCCCTCGAAGATGCAGGTTACTTTGTACTTCTGACCGTCGGTGTTGATGCGCACCGTATAGTCGGTCGTGTAGGTATAGCTCAACTTCGAGATGTACCACAGAACAAATGCCGCTACCAGCATCATCAAAAATACAGGCGACACATAGCGTTTTAACCAGGCAACGATTCTCTCCATACTGTAAAGTTTCTCTTTAACGCTCAAAGGTACAAAATAATTCAAAATTCAAAATTCAAAATTCAAAATTATTTTCAGGTATTTTCTAATTTTAGCTTTCAACGGTCAGCCTTCAGCTTTCATTGCTCTTTGCTCATTACTCATTGCTCATTAAAGGAAAGGTTTGTTGTCAGAAGGCGGTAGTTGCAACGCTCGGGAATATCGGCCTACCCCAGCGCCACAAGTTTGTTGTCAGAAGGCGGTAGTTGCAACGCTCGATAAAAAAATCGCGGATGGATAGTACTTGGCGTACATTCCATTCGCGATTTTTTTATTAGCGGCCGCAAATGCCGCCTTATCACAACAAACTACTTGTTTTTCTTATTCATCATCGTATACGCAATCGGCGTTGCAACGAAGATCGACGAATAGGTACCGATGATAATACCAATCAGCAGGGCGAATACGAAGCCGCGGATGGTATCACCTCCAAAGAGGAAGATAGCCAAGAGCGTCACAAGGGTCGTACCCGAGGTATTGATGGTACGCGACAGGGTCGAGCAGATAGCGTTGTTGATGTTCGTGCGCATATCACGCTTCGGATAGAGGGTGATGTACTCACGGATACGGTCGAAGATCACCACGGTATCGTTGATCGAGTAACCAATCAGGGTCAGGATGGCTGCGATGAAGGCCTGATTCACCTCGAGGGCGAAGGGCATCACGGCATAGAACATCGAGAAGATACCGATTACTACCAGCGCATTGTGAGCCAGAGCGAGGGTTGCACCCACAGCCCACTGCCATCTCTTGAATCGGGCAGCGATGTAGAGACCGATAGCAACGAGCGAGAAGAGAACGGCATAGATGGCGTTCCAGGTCATATCCTTGGCAATCGAGGGACCAATCTTCTCGGCCGAGATAATACCGTTGAGGTCATCCTGCGTAAAGCGGAAGGCGTCGAACGAGATATCGTAGCTGTAGAGGGGCTTCAGGGCATTGTAGATAATCTCATCCACCTCGGCCGTCGTCTCCTCCGACGTGTCGTCGAACTTATACTGGGTTACGATACGCATCTGGTTCTCCTCGCCATACTGCTTCACCTCGCAGCTCACAGCGGCAGCATCACCATCCACGAAGGCACCATCGAGAGCCGAACGCACCTCCTCGGCCGAAACGGCGCGGTCGAAGCGAATCGTGTAGGCACGACCTCCCGTGAAGTCGGTACCGAGGTTCAGACCCAGCACGAAGAAGGAGATTACCGAGAGAGCGAGTACCATACCCGAAGCGATGAACGAGTACTTGCACTTACCTACGAAGTCGAACTTCACGTTAGCCAGGAAGTTCTCCGAGAACTTGCGCGAGAAGCTGATCTTGCCCCACTTGGCTACGATCCACTCGAGCAGCAGTCGGGTGATGAAGATCGAGCAGAAGAGCGAGGTCAGGATACCGATAACGAGCGTCGTGGCGAAGCCCTGAACGGGACCCGTACCGAATACGAAGAGTACGATACCGGTGATGATGGTCGTCAGGTTACCGTCGATAATGGCCGAGTAGGCATTCGAGAAACCATCCTTAATAGCGAGGCTCAAGCCCTTACCGGCACGCAGCTCCTCCTTGATACGCTCGTAGATAATTACGTTGGCATCCACGGCCATACCCATCGTCAGTACGATACCGGCGATACCGGGCAGGGTGAGCACAGCACCAAACGATACGAGCACACCCATCAGCAGGAAGACGTTGCACAAGAGGGCGATATCGGCCATCCAACCGGCGGTGCGGTAGAAGAGACCCATGTAGAGGAGTACGAGGGCGAAGGCCAGCACGAACGAGAGCATACCGGCGTTAATCGACTCCTGACCGAGCGAGGGGCCTACCACGGTATCCTGGATGATACGGGCGGGGGCGGGCACCTTACCCGACTTGAGCACGTTGGCCAAGTCCTTGGCCTCCTGAATGGTGAAGCCACCGGTAATCTCCGAGCTACCGCCCTCAATCTTGGTGCGCACGGCGGGTGCCGAGTATACAAAGCCGTCAAGTACGATGGCGATGCACTTGTTGATGTTCTCACCCGTCAGGCGAGCCCACTCCTGGATACCCTCCGAGTTCATGGTCATCGAAACACGAGCCTCGGCGCTCTGGTCGGCATAGCTCTCACGAGCATCTACCACCACGCTACCATCCAGCGGAGCCTTACCATCGGCACGCTCTACCTTAATAGTATAGAGAGCAAAGCGACCATCCATCTGGGGATCGCCCTTTACGGCCCACTTGAAATCAACGTCGGCGGGGAAGAGCTCACGCACCTGGGGCAGGGTCAGATAGTACTGCACAGCGTCCATATCGGCGGGATAGCTGGCACCAATCACGGCACCACCGGCGAAGGTGGGATCGAGAATAGCCAGCAGGGGGTTCTGCTCGGCATCGTAGCCCGTAGCGGCAACCTCATCCGTTGCGGCCTCGGTAGCCTGGGCAACCTCCTGAACCAGGTCAGCGGCAGCGGCCTCAGCCTCCTGAGCCTCCTCGGCGGGAGCAGCAGCCTCCTGATCGGCGATGAGCGACTTCACCATGCGGTC
>CAYRPL010000008.1:21288-23031 GCA_964426045.1 uncultured Alistipes sp.
CGGCGCGAGCCAGAGCCGAGTGAAGCTCATAACCGTTGTAGGTGGTCCAGAACTCCAGCGATGCGGTACCCTGAAGGAGCTTACGCACACGCTCGGGCTCCTTTACACCGGGCAGCTCGACCAGAATACGGTTCGAGTTGGGCAGGCGCTGGATGTTGGGCTGCGTAACACCGAAGTGGTCGATACGCGAACGCAACACGTTGAACGAAGCGTCGATAGCATCGCTGGTCTCCTTGCGCAGCACCTTCTCAACCTCCTCATCGGTCGAGTTGGGGGTGATGTCCTTGCGATCGGGGCTCACGAAGATCGAGGCGAGCGAAGCACCATTCGAGTTGGCCTTGAAAGCCTTTACGAAGGCACCGATGTAGTCGTTCGTACCGGCCTTCAGCGCTGCATCGGCAGCCTCAATGGCAGCTACGAAGGCGGGATCCTTCTGGCTGTCGCCGGCCAGGGCCTTCACGACGTCGGCCACCTGAACCTCCAGCATCACGTTCATACCGCCCTTCAGGTCAAGACCCAGGTTCAGCTCACGCTCCTTACACTCCTTATAGGTGTAGGTCTGGAAACCAAGGTTGTAAACCGGCTGGTTTGCAACCGAATCGAGGTAGTGGCGGGCCATCGAGTCGCGAACCTCTACCTCATACAACGCGGCATACTCCTCGGAGGCCTTCTCCACGCTGCGCGTCTTGAAGGTGAACGAGAGCTGGAAGATGCAGGCCAGGGCCAGCAACGCCGCAATCAATTTGATAAATCCTTTGCTTAGCATTTTTTGTAAAGTTTTTGTTATATTTTATTGTTTTTCGTGTCAATAAACCCACCCTTTCGGGCACAAAAAGTCTATAAGCGCACAAAGGTAGTAAAAAAAGTGTGAATCGGCAAATTCACACCAAAAAAAGTGGCCGAAGAGCCGGCGCATGGATGAAATTTGCCATTTTTTTCCTACCTTTGTCAAAAAGAGCGCTACGATTATGAAGAAAAATTGGATCATCAGCCTGCTGATTGCCGCTTTTATGGCTCTGCCGGCCGCAGTTGCAGGTCAGAAACTCGACTCTCTGCTTATCGAATTGGGCCGCCGCGACCAGGCTGTGCGCCACGAAACGGCCTCGATGATTACCTCGCAGAACCTCGACACGCTGCTGATGGCGGCCGCCCGCATGGAGCAGGTCGATACCGAGTGTCGCACCACCCTCTACCCGCTACTCGACACGCTGGGTTGGCCCGCAGGGCTCTCGGCCGAGGCCAACAAGGCCATCTGGCTCATCATCCAGCACGACAGCGAGGCCCAGGAGCGCTACCTGCCCCAGATGGAGCAGGCGGCTCGAAGCGGGGCCATCGACCGCGGAAGCTATGCCCTTTTGGAGGATCGTATCAACATGAACAAGCGTCGCCCGCAACGCTATGGCTCCCAGACCGTTGTACTCAATATCGCCGGTTCGGGAATGGAGATTATGCTCTGGCCCGTGGCCGATGCCGAGAGGCTGGACAGCCTGCGCCACAGCGTGGGTCTGCAACCCATCGACAAGTACCTTGCGATGTTCGAGAGCGCCTACGGCCGCAAAGCCATCTGGAACCCCTCGATCACCGTCGAACAGATGGACAGCCTCCGCCGCGGCACCAACACCGTGCAGATGAAGACCAACCTGAAAGCGGATTAAGAGTAATTAGTAATTAGCAATTTGCAATTAACTAAAGAGCCTGTCTAACAAGTTTTTTGTTAGATGGGCTTTTTGTATATTTGTGACG
>CAYRPL010000009.1:0-22813 GCA_964426045.1 uncultured Alistipes sp.
AAATCTTTTTCAACTATTTTTCTTAATTTTGCACTTGGTCGTTGAATCTACCAGCGACAAAATAGGCTATGAAAGTATTGCAGTAGGCGATATTTTTTGTATATTTGCAGGATTAAGTCGCTGTTTTGCGCCTATGCGGGCAGAGCGGCTCCAAACTCAAAACCTCAGGTATGATTAAGTCAATGACCGGCTTCGGCAAGGGCGAGGCCACCATAGGTGACAAGAAATTTACGGTCGAGATTCGCTCGGTGAACTCCAAGCAGCTGGACCTCTCGATTAAGGCTCCGGCCCGCTACCGCGCTGCCGAGGCCGAGATTCGCAGCATCATGACCCGTGAGCTGAAGCGCGGCAAGGTAGATTGCTTTATCTCGGTAGAGAGCACCACCGCTTCGACTCCCGCCCACATCAACCGCGAACTCTTTTCGGCCTACGCCACACAGCTCAAAGAGGCCTGCACAGAGAGTGGCCTGGGTGCCGTGTCGGGTCTGTGGAACTTCGAAGGACACCTCATTGAGGCCGTACTGCGCATGCCCGACGTTATCTCTTGCGAGGAGCAGCAGGTAAACGACGACGAACTGAAAGCTCTTGTTCAGGCTGCGCAAGAGGCTGCCGCAAAAATCAACGCCTTCCGCGAGCAGGAGGGCAGGACACTTATCGAGGATCTGAAGCGTCGCGTCGATCTGATCGAGCAGTACAAAGAGGCGGTCGAGCCCTACGAGCAGGCCCGTGTCGAGGCCATCAAGAGCCGCATCCGCGAGAATATCGAGAAGTTGGGCATCGCAGTGGATTCGAACCGCCTGGAGCAGGAGATGATCTTCTACATCGAGAAGCTCGACGTCACCGAGGAGAAGGTGCGCCTCAAGCAGCATTGCGACTACTTCCGCACCGTAGCCGACAGCGAGGAGGAGCCGGGTCGCAAGCTGGGCTTCATCGCCCAGGAGATGGGTCGTGAAATCAACACCTTGGGCTCGAAGTCGAACCACGCCGAGATGCAGATTCTGGTCGTGAAGATGAAAGACGAGTTGGAGAAGATCAAGGAGCAGGTGCTCAACATTTTATAAGCCACACGCAGTATGGGAAAAATCATCATATTCTCCGCCCCCAGCGGTTCAGGCAAGACGACCATCGTACGCGAATTGCTGAAGCGCTTTCCGCAGTTCGAGTTCTCGATTTCGGCCACCAGCCGCCAACCTCGCGGCCAGGAGCAGCACGGCGTAGATTACTATTTCCTGAGCGAAGAGGAGTTCCGCCAAAAGGTCGAGGCCGACGCCTTCGTCGAGTGGGAGGAGGTCTATAAGGGCACCTGCTACGGCACGCTCAAAAGCGAGATAGAGCGCATCTGGGCCAAAGGCCACGTCATCCTGTTCGATGTCGATGTGATGGGCGGCATCAACCTCAAGCGCATCTTCTCTAAGAACGCCTGCTCGATATTCGTCATGCCCCCCTCGATTGAGGAGCTGGAGCGTCGTCTGCGAGGCCGTGGCACCGATAGCGAGGAGACCATCCTAAAACGCTTGGGCAAGGCCGAATTTGAGCTCACAAAGGCCCCCGAATTTGACCACACCGTCATCAACGACAACCTGCAGGAGGCCATCGCTCAAACTGCCCAACTGATAGAAAACTTTTTAGCTCATTAGCCGTGAAGAACACACTCCTCTACTTCGGCTCTTTCAACCCGATTCACCGTGGCCACATCGCCTTGGCCGAGTATGCCGTGGAGCAGGGCATCTGCGACGAGGTAATCCTAATTATCTCGCCCCAAAATCCCCACAAAGCCTCGGCCGACCTGGCCCCCGAGTTGCTGCGATTTGAGATGGCCGAGCGTGCCTGTGCCACCTCGAAATACCCCGAGAAGATCAAACCTTCGGTCATCGAGTTTATGCTCGAAAGACCCTCATATACAGTCAACACCCTGCGTTACCTGAAGGAAAACTTCGGCGGAGATATGCACTTCTCGATTCTGATGGGTTGTGACCTGATAAACACCCTCGACCGTTGGCGCGAGCCCGAGGAGATACTCCAAAACTACCCGATATTCGTCTACCCGCGTCGGGGCTATGAAGTGGAGAAATTCGCCGACCGCATCACCTACCTGAGCGAGGCCCCGCTGTGCGACTACTCCTCGACCGAGGTAAGGGAGGCTGTGGAGCGTGGCGGCAACACCGAGCAGATGCTCACCCCCGAGGTTGCAGAACTGATTCGCGAAAAGGGGCTCTACACCACCTCGTGGCGTATTCAATCGCTCAATGCCGCCATCGGACAGGAGCCCGAGCGTGCCGACTACTACCTGCAGCGCGGCACCTGCCACTATCGCTCGGGAAATTGGGGCGAAGCAATCAACGACTTCCGTCGCTGCCAGGCTCTCGATCCCGAGAACACCGAGGCCAAACAGCTGACCGACATGGTCTACGAAATCCTTTCGTTCCGCCACAAAGATTTCTATAATCCCTGATTGCAGAATAGCCGGAAAACTGATCGCCGACTGCTAAAATAATTGTGAATTGTGAATTTTAAATTGCCATGCATATTGCCCTTTTAGCCGGAGGAAACTCCTCGGAGCGTGAGATTGCCCTGCAGAGTGCAGCCCAGATTGCCGAGGCCCTCGACCCTGAGAAATACGAAGTGAAGGTCATCGACCTCCACCACCGAGACTGGAATTGGACCGCACCCGACGGCACCCGCTATCCGGTCGATAAGAACGATTTTTCGATCACCACCCCCAAGGAGGGTAAGCGCCCCTTCGACTATGCGCTGGTGATTATCCACGGTACGCCGGGTGAGAACGGAATGTTGCAGGGCTACCTCGAGATGATGGGTATCCCGCACTCTTCGTGCTCGACCACCTCTTCGGCCATCACCTTCGACAAAATCTCCACCAAGCGTGCCGTGCGCGAGTGCGGCGGGGTACACCTGGCCCGCGAAATCTTTGTGCGTCGCGGCGAGCAGATTGACCCCAAAAGGGTAGTGACCGAGTTGGGACTTCCGCTCTTTGTCAAGCCCAACGCCAGTGGTTCGTCGTTTGGTGTCACGAAGGTCAAGAGCCTCGAAGAGATTGAGCCCGCCATCACGCTGGCCTTTACCGAGAGCGACGAGGTGTTGATCGAGGAGTGCATCACCGGCCGTGAGATGGGTTGCGGCGTGCTGGTCACCAAGTCCGAGGAGTTGCTGTTGCCCATCACCGAAATCGTCTCAAAAAAGGAGTTCTTCGACTACGAGGCCAAGTACGAGCAGGGGATGTCCGACGAGATTACACCGGCCGATATCACGGATAAAGTAAAGCGTGAGTTGAACCGCGCCACACTGCTGGCTTACAAGGCTTGCCGATGCACGGGAATTGTCCGTGTAGACTTCATCGTAACCCCCGACGGAAAGCCCTACCTGATCGAGATCAACTCGATTCCGGGCATGAGTTCCGGAAGTATCATCCCGAAGCAGGCCCGCGCCATGGGATTGACCCTGGGCGAGCTCTTCGACAAGGTAATCGAGGATACCCGCAAACCCCGCTAAACCTGCTGCACGATGTTTATACCGATGATCGAAATTGACGACAAGATCGTATCGACCGACCTGCTGAAGGAGTGCTTTGCCTGCGATTTGGAGCAGTGCAAGGGTATCTGCTGCGTGGAGGGCAATGCCGGAGCGCCGCTCGAGATGGAGGAGATCGATATCCTCGAAGAAGAATTTTCTAATTTTAGGCCCTACATGACCGAGGCCGGAGTGCAGGCCGTTGAGGAGCAGGGCTTTATGGTTATTGACACGGATGGTGACTACACCACACCGCTGGTTAATGATGCCGAGTGCGCCTACTCATTCGAGGAGAACGGCATCACCTTCTGTGCCATCGAGCGAGCCTGGCGCGAGGGCAAGTGCTCCTTCCAAAAGCCCATTTCGTGCCACCTTTATCCGATTCGTGTGGCCCAATTCCGCAACGGAACCCTGGGGTTGAACTACCACCGCTGGGAGGTCTGCCGCTCAGCCTGCGAGTGCGGAAAACGACTCGGAATCCCCGTCTACAAGGCCCTCAAGGAGCCTATTATCCGTCGCTTCGGTGAGGAGTTTTACGAGCGCCTGGAGGAGGCTGCAAAGCACCTCTGAAAACTTTGAGAAAGATAAAAAAGAGATAGCAATGAACAAAGTCACAAAATTATGGATTGCCTTGCTGGCCGCAGTGTTGCCGCTGAGCCTCGAGGCACAAAATGGCGAGCTGACGCGCGTTAAGCAGTTGATGAGCGAGCTGATGAGCGAAGTGGAGCGCCTGGAAGCCCAAAAGGGTAGTTCGCAGAGCAGCTCAACACCCCAGCCCGAGGTTGTCATCACGGACTCGGCCCGCTACGAGATTTTCCCCGACCAGGTTGTCGATGCCGCCCACATTGCCGAGATCCGCTCCCAGCAGGCTGTAGCCGTCAAGACCCAGGCACAGCCTAAGCTCGTGGAGCCCATCGACACCATCCCCACGGGAAGCGAGCGTGTGAAGATTATCCTCTACAACGACAACACCTGGCGTTATGAGCGCAACCGTGCCATGTCGAAGGATAACGAGATCTACACCCGCTTCTGGGATACGGTCAAGGTGCAGCCCTACCGCGACGAGGTAGCCATCACAAAGTTCCCCGAGACGATGGCTATCGACTTGGTGGATAGTCTCTCGGGCTACCACTACCCCTACAAGGGTAAGATTCACCCCAACGGCAAATTTGGCCCGCGTCGCCGCCGTGCCCACCGCGGTATCGACCTGCCGCTCAAAACGGGTGACCCGATCTACGCCACCTTCAACGGCCGTGTGCGTATCTCGGCCTACAACACTGGAGGTTACGGCCACCTGGTAGTTATCCGCCACGACAACGGATTGGAGACCTACTACGGCCATCTCTCGGAGCGCTATGTAACACCCAATCAGTGGGTTGAGGCAGGACAAATCATCGGACTCGGAGGCTCCACGGGCCGCTCGTCGGGCCCTCACCTCCACTTCGAGACCCGCTTCTATGGGCAGACCTTCGACCCCGAGCGCCTGATTGACTTCGAGACAGGCGACCTGCGCCGCGAGACCATCGTACTGAAGCGCAGCTACTTCGACATCCACTCCAACGCCGAGCAGGATTTCGAGGCCGAGTTCGCAGCCGACGATGCCGACCGCAAGGCTGCCGAGGCGAAAGCCGCCATGCGCTACCACACCATCCGCTCGGGTGACACCCTCGGTGCCCTGGCCCGCAAGTACGGAACCACGGTGTCGAACATCTGCCGCCTGAACGGCATCAAATCGACCACCACACTGCGCATCGGCCGCAAGTTAAGAGTGAGATAAAACAGATAGGGTTGCTCTCGAAAGCAGCCCTACCTGTTTTATAGTGAGTAATGAGAAATGAGCAATATTTTTCAGCACTCAGCTCTCAATTGTGAATTGTGAATTACTTTGAGTAGTCTCTTGCACCGAAGATTTTTGAGCCCACACGAACCATCATCGAGCCACACGCAATAGCGATGGGGTAGTCGTCGGACATACCCATCGAGAGGGTATCGAACGACTCACCAAAGAGGGGTTTCAGCCGCTCAAACCAGCCACGCAACGCCTCGAAATCGGCCTTTACAAGGGCCTCGTCATCGGTATTGGAGGCGATGCCCATCACTCCGCGAAAACGCACAGCCTGCAACTCACGCCACTGCTCGGTTTTAAGCCACGCTTCGAGCTCCTCGCCCGACCAACCCGTCTTGGTCTCCTCCTGCGCCACATGGATTTCGAGCAGCACATCAACCGTGCGATCAAGACGCCGGGCCTCCTTCTCGATTTCGCGCACCAGGCGCTCGCTATCCACCGAGTGAATGAGCGACACATAGGGCATCAGCATCCGCACCTTGTTGGTTTGCAGGTGGCCAATCATGTGCCACTCGATATCGCGGGGCAGGGCCTCAGCCTTGGCCTTCAGCTCCTGGGGGCGACTCTCGCCAAAGATACGCTGACCGGCCGCATAGGCCTCTTCAATAGCCTCTTGGGGGTGGGTCTTCGATACGGCCACCAGGGTAACCCCCTCGGGCAGCGAGGAGTTTATTTCGTCTAATCTTTCTGCTATAGCCATCTTATTTTCACTTTTTTCAAAATATTCGCTCCAATAGCAAGGCAAAGTTAGTTATTTTTCTTATATTTGTTAAATTTTAGCGAACAAACAAAAAAATAGAAAACCTAAAACCTGTAATATGAAAAAAATTTCGAGATTTATCCTTGCGGCTCTGCTCTCGCTCGGAGCCTACGGCGCAGCGGATGCCTGCACCAACTTTATCGTCACCAAGGGGGCTTCGACCGACGGCTCGGCCATGGTGAGCTACGCTGCCGACTCGCACCAGCTCTATGGCGCCCTCTACTTTGTGCCGGGTGGCAAATTCAAGGCCGGCGATATGCTCCGCGTCGAGGAGTGGGATTCGGGCAAGTACCTCGGTATGATTCCCCAGGTGGCCCAAACCTACACCCGCATTGGCAACATGAACGAGCACTCGCTCATCATCGGCGAGACCACCTACGGAGGTCGCCCCGAGTTGGAGGATCCCAACGGCAAGATTGACTACGGTTCGCTGATCTACATCACGCTCGAGCGCGCCAAGACCGCCCGTGAGGCCATTCAGTGCATCGTCGATCTGGCCAATACGCACGGCTACATGTCGAGCGGTGAGTCGTTCTCGATTGTCGACCAACAGGAGGCTTGGATTATGGAGCTCATTGGCAAGGGCCCCGAGAACAAGGGTATCGTTTGGGTGGCTCGTCGCATTCCCGACGGTTACGTTTCGGCCCACGCCAACCAGGCCCGCATCACCACCTTCCCGCTCAATGACCCCGAGAATTGCCTCTACGCTTCGGACGTAATCTCGTTTGCCCGCGAGAAGGGATACTTCTCGGGCAAAGACGAGGAGTTCTCGTTTGCCGACGCCTACGCACCGCTGGACTTTGGTGCCATGCGTGGCTGTGAGGCGCGTGTTTGGGCCTTCTTCCGCACCGTAGCCGACGATATGGACAAGTACGAGGACTACGCCATGGGCTACAACAAGGCCAACCGTATGCCCCTATGGGTGAAGCCCGCACAGAAGGTGTCGCCCAAGGTGGTATTCGACTGCATGCGCGACCACTACGAGGGTACGAAGATGGATATGACCAAGGATTTGGGTGCCGGTGGCCACGGTCTGCCGTATCGCTGGCGTCCCATGTACTTCGAGGTTGATGGCGTAGAGTACTGCAACGAGCGTGCAACGGCTACGCAGCAGACCGGTTTCTGGTTCGTGGCCCAGTCGCGCCCCGAAAAGGAGGGTATCATCTGGTTCGGTACCGACGACGCTGCCACCTCGCCCCTGACCCCCATCTACGCCAACTCGACCGAGATTCCCTGGTGCTTCTCCATCGAGAATGGTTCGATGCTCAAGTACTCCGACAGCTCGATGTTCTGGATTACGAACCGCATCGCCCAGTTCGCCTACCTGCGCTATGACCTGATTGGCAAGAGCGTGCGCACGGCAATCGACTTGTGGGAGAATAAAATGCTCGAGAAGGTGAAGACTATCGACGCTCAGATTGCCAAAAATTCCAAGAAGGCCGCCAAGTTGGCCACCTCGTTCTCGCTCAATACGGCACAAGAGTTGTTCGAAAAGTGGAAGAACCTCGACAAGTTCCTGATGGTAAAATACATCGACGGCAACGTAAAGAGCCAGGACGAGAAGGGCGCCTTCATCGAGAACGGCAACGGCAAGGATATTCCTGCCAAGATTCAGCAGCCGGGCTACAACGAGGCCTGGAAGCGCATGGTAGCCAAGGACAACGGCGAGGTACTTAAAGTGGTAAAGTAAGTAGGACTCCTAATTCCTGATTGATTATGAAGTACGATATTATAGTCATTGGTTCGGGCCCGGGTGGTTATGTGGCTGCCATCCGAGCCGCCCAGCTGGGCAAAAAGGTAGCTCTTGTCGAGAAGGCCGAGGCAGGCGGCGTCTGCCTGAATTGGGGTTGCATCCCCACCAAGGCGCTCCTGAAGAGTGCCCAGGTCTACACCTACTGCAAGAACGCCTCGCACTACGGCGTAGCACTCGAGGGTGAGGTAAAACCCGATATGGCTGCCATCGTTGCCCGCTCGCGCGGCGTGGCCGAGACGATGTCCAAGGGTATTCAGTTCCTGCTGAAAAAGAACAACATCGAGCTGATTCAGGGCTTTGGCGTGTTAAAGGGCGAGGGTAAGGTCGAGGTCGAGGGTAACACCTACGAGGCCGACCACATCATCCTCGCCACGGGAGCCCGCCCTCGCGAGATGCCCTTTATGCCCATCGACGGCAAGCACATCATCTCCTCGAAGGAAGCGCTGGTCTTGGACCGCATCCCCGAGTCGATTGTCGTTGTGGGTTCGGGTGCCATCGGCAGCGAATTCGCCTTCCTCTACGCCTCGTTAGGTGCGAAGGTGACCATCGTGGAGTATGTCGATCGCATGATGCCCCTCGAAGACGAAGAGGTGTCGAAGGCCATGGAGCGCTCGTTCCGCAAGTTGCGCGCCACGGTGCTGACCTCAACCACCGTGAAGGGTGCTACAGTCACCGACGAGGGTCGCTGCGCCGTAACGGTCGAGGGCAAGAAGGGGGAGCAGGTACTCGATTCGGAGATGGTTCTCTCGGCTGTCGGCATCGCCTCGAATATCGAGGGCATCGGACTCGAGGAGGTTGGCGTCAAGACCGAGCGCGGCAAGGTGCTCGTCGATGAGTTCTACCGCACCAACATCCCCGGCATCTACGCCATTGGTGACATCGTACCGGGTCCCGCTTTGGCCCACGTCGCCTCGACCGAGGCCATCTGCTGCGTGGAGAAGATTTGCGGCCTGGAGCCCAAGCCGGTAGACTACACGACCATCCCCTCGTGCGTCTTCACCTCGCCCGAGGTTGCCTCGGTAGGTCTTACCGAGCAGCAGGCACGCGACAAGGGTATCGAGGTTAAAATCGGCCGCTTCCCCTTCACCGCATCGGGCAAGGCTACGGCTGCCGGCGACCGTGACGGCTTCGTAAAGCTGATTTTTGATGAAAAGGAGCAACTCCTTGGTGCCCATATGGTTGGAGCAAGTGTTACGGAGATGCTGGGTGAGCCTACGCTGGCCAAGCAGCTCGGTATCACGGCCCATCAGATTGCCCGCACGATTCACTCCCATCCCACGATGCACGAGGCGATGATGGAGGCTTCGGAGGCTGCTCTGAATTGCGCCATCCACCTTTAATTTTTGATTTTAGAGGAGCAGATTTTGTGCAAACGAAGATTGCCCCGGATGGGACATACTTGACGTATTTCCCATTCGGGGCAAGCAAGGCGGTGCAAAATATGCCCTATAAAATCAAAAAAAGGCTATTTGAACCACTCGTTCACATGATGTCTCGCCCAGAAATAGTAGACCAAAATACCCAGCCAGCTGGTAAGCAATACAACCGCAGCGGTAAGCACCTTGCCGGGGAGGGTGATAGGCTTCTTAAGAATGTCCAAAACGCACCAAACGGCGCAAATAAGACCTGCTAAATAGATTAACATAGATGTAAGGTTTTAGTTAAACAATTTGTTAAGATGTATCTCTCTTTTTAATTAAACTTCAAATAGTTCGTCGTCATATTTCACATCGCTCAAATAGAGGCCCTGGGCCGGTGCTCCGGCGCTCGAAAGCGCCAAATCCCGAGCATCGAGAATAGCCCCGAACTCCTCGGGCGAGTAGCGACCACGCCCCACATCGACCAGCGTGCCGACCAACGAGCGCACCATGTTGCGCAGGAAGCGATCGGCGCGAATCGTAAAGCAGAGCACCCCTTCGTCGTTTCGCTCCCAGCGGGCATGGCTGACGTGGCAGATATTGGTCTTGTTGTTGGAGTTGAGCTTGGCAAAGGAGGTGAAATCCTCAGCCTCGAGCAGCAGGGCGGCTGCACGGTTCATCTTCTCCACATCGAGCGGAACGTAGTACTGCCAGGTCAGGTCTCGCGAGAAGGGATTTTTCCGCTCCTCGATGTAGTAGCGATACTCTCGCATACGGGCATCAAATCGGGCATGGGCCACGGCCCGCACGGGGCGGATTCGTTTGATGGCGATATCGCCCGGGAGGGTACGGTTGAGCTTGTAGACCAAAAACTCCCTATCGACAATCTCTTCGCGCGTATCGAAGTGCGCAACATAGTAGGAGGCATTGACTCCGGTATCGGTGCGGCCCGCTCCGACAACCTCGATACGGTCGCGCAGCAGGGTCGAGAGCGTCTTCTCAAGGGTCTGCTGCACGGTGGGCATATCGGGCTGGCGCTGCCAACCGCAATAGGCTTTCCCCAAGTAACTTAGCTCGATAAAGTAACGCATCTGACACTTCGACTTTGCCCACAAAGATAATCATTTCCTCGCGAATTAACAACTCTGCAGGGATGAATATTTTGCTCCACAGTCCCCAATCGGCTATCCGAAAAGTCGCAATTATTGGAAATTTGTGCGTATTTCAGCAAGTTTTCGTATCTTTGCGGCCGATTTTATTCGGCGTATGCTTAATTACAAGGTATTCGACAGAGGGAGCGAGCGTCGTTGGATTGTGATGATTCACGGCGCAGGAGGCAGCATCGAGGTCTGGTATCGCCAGATTACCGATTTTGCCCGCCACTTCAACCTGCTGCTCGTCGATCTGGCAGGACACGGCGGCTCGGGTGAGGGGGCACAGGCTCTTCGTGACCTCTTCGACTTCGCCACCCAGGCCGAGGATGTGATGGAGGTAGTCGGGCATCTGGGCATCCGCAAGGCCCACTTTATGGGCCTCTCGCTGGGAAGTATCGTGGTACGCTTCATCGCCGATCGCCACCCCGAGCGTGTGAGCTCGATGGTGCTGGCCGGTGCCGTCACGGAGCTCTGCTGGGAGTCTCGCCTGATGCTGCGTGTGGCCAACCTGGTCAAGCACATTGTCCCCTACAACCTGATGAAGTGGCTCATTGCCAAGATTCTGATGCCCCAGAAGCGCTATCAGGGCTCGGCAGCCCTCTTTCTGCGCAGTGCCCGCCGCCTCTCGTTTGAAAACTTCCTGAAGGTCTTTAAGATGGTGCGCCGCCTGAACGAGCAGGTGGGCTCGCTCTTCAAGGAGCGGCTCTCGATTCCTACCCTCTATCTGACCGGTGAGGATGACTACCTCTTCCTCTCACAGGCCTACGAAGCTGCCTGCCGAGGTGGTGAGCAGGTACGCCTGGTGATTGTCCCCGAAGCGGGCCACGTCTGCAACATCGACAACAAGAGCTTCTTCAATCGCGCCTCGATCGACTTCCTGAAGGGTTGCGCATAAGGCAATTCACAATTCACAATTCACAATTCACAATTATTTTTAGGACTTTAGGGGAGGTATTCCTAATTCCTAATTCCTAATTATTGCTGATGCAATAAATTTTGCAAAGCAACAATTAAGCTGTTAAATATAAATTAGTTACAAGAGTTTTATTGTTTTTTTGATTTGAAAAATATTTTTTTTGTAAAAGATATTCTATCATTTGCCTCAGAACTTTGCAGGGTATCGTTATTAAGGAATATCAACAAAATTATATTTTATCGCATCAGCTCTAATTAACAATTAACCCGCTTTCAGCGGCTTTCCCTCCTTCACGGCTCGGCATAGTGCAATTTTTTGTCCTCTGCACTCGCTCCGCTGCGTCGGTTGTCGGCGGTTCACAATTTTACCGAGCAGACCGGAAGAAGCAGGCTGTCCGGGATTTTTTCACATTGCCAAGGAAATAATTCCTAATTCCTAATTCCTAATTCCTAATTATTTTGTACTTTTGTCAGTTATATATAATGTAATTGATTTTTATCGAATGAAAGCAGCCATTATAGGATACGGAAAGATGGGGCGGGAGATTGAAAAGATCCTGCTCGAGCGCGGTCACCGCGTAGCTTTGATTATTGACCAGCAAAACAGCCATGAGCTGGATGCCGAGCATCTGAAGGGGGTGGATGTGGCCTTAGAGTTCACAACCCCCGCAACGGCCTACGAAAACCTGAAGCGTTGCATCGGCTGCAAGGTTCCCGTGGTAAGCGGTACCACAGGCTGGACCGAGCGGTTGAAGGAGTTAGAAGACTACTGCAAGGAGCAGGGTAGTGCCCTCTTCTACGCCTCGAACTTCTCGCTCGGAGTGAATCTGCTCTTCCGTCTGAACCGTCAATTGGCCAAGCTTATGAACCGCTTTGCACACTATGAAGTATCCATCGAAGAGGTACACCACACCCAGAAGAAGGATGCCCCGAGCGGTACGGCCATCACGCTGGCCGAGGGGATCATCTCGGAGATGGAGCGCAAGTCGGGCTGGGTGAACGATGAGCCCGCATCGCAGGAGCAGATTGCCATTCACTCGATTCGCGAAGGGATGGTTCCCGGGATTCACACCATCACCTACGACTCGGCAGACGACAGGTTGGAGCTGCGCCACGAGATTAAGAACCGCCGCACGCTGGCCGAGGGAGCTGTGGTTGCGGCCGAGTTTTTGTGTGGCAAAACAGGCGTCTACACGATGGAGGATTTGCTGAAATAAGTGGTTAGTGATTAGTTGATAGTGATTAGCATTACCAAGATTAGAGATGAACAAAATAAAAGCATTTTTTAAAAACAGATGGGTCGGCTTTACGCTGATGTCCGTACTCTACTTGTTGTGGTTTGTGGTCTGGACCGGCAATTGGTGGCTCTTGCTGGGCGAGTTGGTCATCATCGACCTCTACTTCACACGCCTGATTTACCGCTATGTGGGGCGTTACAACGAGCTGTGGTGTCAGAAGAGCTCGATCTACAAGTTTTTCTACGAGTGGATCAACGCCATCGTCTTTGCGACGGTCGTGGCCTCGCTGATTCACATCTTCGTCTTCCAGATGTACACCATTCCCACCTCGTCGATGGAGAAGTCGCTTCTGGTGGGTGACTACCTCTATGTGAGCAAGGTGGCTTACGGCCCCAAGATGCCCAACACCCCTCTTTCGTTCCCCTTAGTTCACCATACGATGCCCGGTTCGACCACCAAAAAGTCCTACTCGGAGTGCATCAAGTGGCCCTACAAGCGCCTGAAGGGGTTGGGCGAGGTTAAGCGCGGGGATGCCGTGGTCTTCAACTTCCCGGCCGGAGACACCGTGCTTCTGGAGCGTCAGAATGTCACCTACTACGATATTCTGCGCTCATATGAGGAGCAGTGGGAGACTAAAGAGGCCCGCCGCCGTCTGTTCAGCGACTACACCGTAATAGCCCGCCCCGTCGATAAGCGCGAGCACTACATCAAGCGTTGCATCACCCTGCCGGGTGATACGCTGCGCATTGCCGACTCGGAGATCTACATCAACGGCATCCGCCAGCAGCCCCCCGCAGGTCGTCAGTTCTTCCACACGGTCGAGGTCAATGCTCCGCTCTCGGAGTATGCGATTCGCAACCTCGGCATCACGGAGTATCAACACAACGCCGCAGGCGGTATCTACTACATGTCGCTTACGGAAGAGGCGGCCCGCGAGTTGAAGAAGCTGAAGAATGTGGTGAGCGTCAAGCGTTACTCGGAGCAGGGTAGCACCACGGCGGTCTATCCCCACGACGGTCGCGAGGGATGGAATGCCGACAACTACGGCCCCATCTGGATTCCGAAGCGTGGCGAGACCATTCTGCTCACACCCGACAACCTGACCCTCTACGAGCGTTGCATCCGTGTCTACGAAGGTAACGACCTGCAGGTGGATGAGCAGGGGGTAGTCTACATCAACGGTGAGCCGACCGACCGCTACACCTTCACGATGGATTACTATTGGATGATGGGCGACAACCGCCACAACTCGGCCGACTCACGCTATTGGGGCTTTGTGCCCGAAGACCACATTGTGGGCCGAGCTGCACTGATTTGGCTCTCGTTAGACCCCGCCAAGTCCTTCCCCTCGAATATTCGTTGGGAGCGCATGTTCCGCTCCGTAAAATAGCCCCAAACCGTGGAGACTGACAGCTACCTGACCCTCGAAGCGCCGGCCGAAGCCTACAACCGCGAGCGCAGCAGCAAGTTCCTCTCCTATGCCTATCCGGTAGAGAACGAGGAGCAGATACGCGAGGCCCTGGAGGCCCTGCGCAAACGTTACTTTGACGCTACGCATCACTGCTACGCCTGGCGCTTAGGGCCCCAGGGCGAGCAGTTTAGAGCCAACGACGACGGCGAACCCTCGGGTACGGCCGGCCGCCCCATTTTGGGACAGATGCTCTCGGCCGGAGTGACCAACTGCTTAGTGGTGGTGGTTCGCTACTTCGGAGGCACGAAGTTGGGAGTTCCCGGGTTGATTGCCGCCTACAAGGAGGCGACCCAGGAGGTGCTGGCTGCCGCCCAAATCGTGGAGCGCACGGTCGATGACCGCATCACGGTTCACTTTCCCTATGTGGTGATGAACGAGGTGATGAAGGCCATCAAGGAGGAGCAACCCCGCATCGAGGAGCAGCTCTTCGACAACCTCTGTTGCTTTCGACTTCGGATTCGTCGCTCGCAATCGGAGCGTCTGACCGGAAAGCTGAAAAAGGTCGAGGGGGCCGCTGTGGAGGTGGAGGAGCTTTGAGGATTCACAATTCACAATTCACAATTTTTGATTCAAGTAGAAGTGAGCGAAATCTATATAAAGGGAGCGCGGGTGCATAACCTCAAGAATATCGAGGTTCGGATTCCCCACAACACGCTGACGGTTATCACGGGCCTCTCGGGCTCGGGAAAATCGACTTTAGCCTTCGACACCATCTTTGCCGAGGGACAGCGCCGCTATGTGGAGTCCCTCTCGGCCTATGCCCGTCAGTTCCTGGGGCGTGTAACGAAGCCCGATGTCGATCTGATCGAGGGTATCGCCCCCGCCATCGCCATCGAGCAGAAGGTCAACACACGCAACCCCCGTTCAACGGTCGGCACCTCAACCGAAATCTACGACTACCTGAAGTTGCTCTACGCCCGCATCGGACACACCTTCTCGCCCGTAACGGGTCGTGAGGTGCGCTGCTACGAGGTTGATGATGTGGTGCAGTGGATGGTCGATGAGCGGGCCGAAAAGCGCCTTTACATCCTCTTTCCGCTCCACCTGAACCCCGGGCTGGGGGTTATCGAGGCCCTGACGCTCTATGTGGCCGAGGGTCTGATGCGCATCTACACCGAGAGCGAGATAAAACTCATTGATGAGCTGCTGCCCACGCTCGACCCGAACCGAGGGGCCGAGGGGTTGTGGTTGGTGGTCGATCGTCTGAAGTTCTCGCCCGACGACGACACCCTGAGTCGTGTACGCTCGTCAATCTCCCGTGCCTATGAATTTGGCCGTGGAGTCTGCGCCATCTGGGATGGCGAGCATTTGGAGCGTTTTTCTTCCCGCTTCGAGGCCGACGGTATCACCTTTGAAGCCCCCACCGAGCATCTGTTCAGCTTCAACAATCCGCTGGGAGCCTGCCCCCTGTGCGAAGGGTATGGCAAGGTGACGGGCATTGACGAGGAGTTGGTCGTGCCCGACAAATCGAAGACCATCTATGAGGATGCCATTGCCTGCTGGCGTGGCGAGACGATGCGTCGCTGGAAGGAGGCGCTGATCTCGACCGCCTACCTCTTCGACTTCCCGATTCACACCCCCTATCACGAGCTGACGCCGGCCCAACGGTTGCTGCTGTGGCGGGGCAATCAGTATTTCCGAGGTCTGAACGACTTCTTCCAATACATCGACAAGGAGCGCCACAAGATTCAGTTCCGTGTGATGAAGGCCCGTTATACGGGCAAGACCCTCTGTCCCGAGTGCGGAGGTCAGCGTCTGCGTAAAGAGGCCCTCTATGTGCAGGTGGGAGGCAAGACCATTGCCGAGCTGGTGCAGATGCCGACCGATTCGCTGATTCGATTCTTTGACGAGCTGCAACTCGATGACCACAACCAAAAGCGTGGCGAACGCATCCTGAAGGAGATACAGAGCCGTCTAAAGTACCTCTCGGATGTGGGGTTGGGCTACCTGACCCTCGACCGCTTAGCCTCGACCCTCTCGGGAGGCGAGAGCCAGCGCATCAACCTCTCGACCTCGCTGGGCAGTTCGTTAGTCGGCTCACTCTACATCCTCGACGAGCCCTCCATTGGTCTTCATCCGCGCGACACACACCGCCTGATTTCGGTACTCAAGCAGCTGCGTGATGTCGGCAACACGGTGATTGTCGTGGAGCACGAAGAGGAGGTGATTCGCGCCGCCGACCACCTGATTGACATCGGCCCCGAAGCCGGAGAGCGGGGTGGCGAGGTGGTATTCAGCGGCTCGCTCGATGCATTGATGGAGCAGGGTAGCGGACTGACGGCCGACTACCTGCGGGGAGTAAGACGCATCACCCCGCCCGACCAGCTGCACGGCTGGAGCCACAAGCTGACCATTCACGGAGCCAGAGAAAACAACTTAAAAAACATCACAGTCGATATTCCGCTCGGGGTTATGACCTGCGTAACGGGGGTCAGTGGTTCGGGAAAATCGACCCTTGTGAAGGGTATTTTGTATCCGGCCCTCAAGCGCCTGTTGAGCGATACGGGCAACAAGCCCGGGGATTTTGACGGCCTGGCGGGCGATCTGTCACTGATTCGCTCCGTGGAGCTGGTGGATCAGAATCCCATCGGAAAATCGACCCGTTCAAACCCCGTGACCTACCTGAAGGCCTACGACGAAATTAGAAAACTCTTTGCCGAGCAGCCCTATGCCCGCCACTCGGGCATCTCGCCGGCCCACTTCTCGTTCAATGTGGCGGGAGGTCGCTGCGAGGAGTGTCAGGGTGAGGGCACCATCAAGGTCGGCATGCAGTTTATGGCCGACGTGACCTTAGTCTGTGAGGCCTGCCACGGCAAGCGCTTTAAGGATGAGATTTTGGAGGTTCGCTACCGCGAAAAGACGATTTGCGACATCCTGGAGCTAAGCGTCGATGACGCCATCGCCTTCTTTAAGGAGGATGCGAAGTCGGCCACCTGCCGCCGCATCGTCGAGCGTCTGCAACCGCTGCACGACGTGGGATTGGGCTACATCCGCTTAGGTCAGAGCTCTTCGACCCTCTCGGGCGGTGAGAGTCAGCGTGTAAAGTTGGCCTCGTTCCTGAGCAAGGATGCCACCGACAAGGGGATTCTGTTCCTCTTCGACGAGCCGACCACAGGACTCCACTTCCACGATATTCACAAGCTGCTGGCCGCCTTCCGCGGCCTGATTGACAAGGGCCACACGATTGTTATCGTAGAGCACAACTTGGAGGTGATACAGTGTGCCGATTGGGTGATTGACCTGGGCCCCGAAGCGGGAGATGAGGGCGGAGAGGTGCTCTTTGCCGGCACCCCCAAAGAGCTGATGGCCTGCGAGAAGAGTTACACGGGAAAATTTCTCAAAGAGCAAAACAAGCAATAGAAAGATGGAGGAGTTTTACACCTATGAGCTGCCCAACGGAGTTCGGGGCATCCACCGCCAGGTGAAGGGCGGGGTAGTGCGCTGTGCCCTCTGCATCAACGCCGGAAGCCGCGACGAAAGGCCCGACGAGTATGGCCTGGCTCACTTCGTGGAGCACGGATTCTTCAAGGGGACCCAAAGGCGCAAAGCCTGGCAGGTGAATTGCCGCCTCGAAAACCTCGGAGGGGAGCTCAACGCCTTCACCACCAAGGAGGACACCACGATTCACGCCACAACCCTGAAGGGGGATTTTAGCAAAGCGGCCGAGTTAATCTCGGATATCGCCTTTCACTCGACCTTCCCCGACCGCGAGCTGGAGAAGGAGCGCGAGGTGATTTGCGACGAGATAAACACTTACAAGGATTCGCCGGCCGATTTGATATACGACACCTTCGAGGATCTGTTGTTCGAGGGTTCGGAGCTGGGGCACAACATCCTAGGGCGCAAGCAGGCCCTAAAACGCTACGACAGCCTTCGCTGCCGCTCGTTTATAGAGCGCACCCACACCACCGACCAGATGGTCTTCTCGACCATCGGAAACCTCTCGCCCAAGGCGGTCGAGGCGGTGGCCATGCGCTATTTCGGCCAGGCAGCTGCCACCTTGCGCCAATTCGAGCGCCAGGCACCGGCCCCCTACACCCCCTTTAACAAGGAGGTGGTAAGACACACCCACCAAACCCACTGCATCATCGGCGCCCGTGCCTACGGCATCAACGAGAAGCGTCGTCTGCCATTGGGGCTTGCGGTCAATGTGCTGGGTGGCCCCTCGGCCAACTCACGACTCAATATGCTGGTGCGTGAAAAGCACGGACTTTCGTACACCATCGAGGCCAACTACACCCCCTATGGCGATACGGGGCAGGTGGCCATCTACTTCAGTTCGGACCACGACAATGCCGACCGCTGCTGCGAACTGATTGACGGCGAACTAAAACGGCTGCGCACCACACGCCTTACGACGCGCCAACTCTCGATGGCCAAGAAGCAGTTTATCGCCCAATTGGCGATCTCGATGGAGAGCAACGAGGGTTATATGCTCGGCATCGGCAAGAGCCTGCTCTGCCACCGCGAGGTCGATACAATGGAGGCAGTCTACCGCAAGGTCGATGCCCTGACGGCCGACGATTTGATGGAGGCCTCGGAGGAGATATTTTCGCAAACCTCCAGACTGCTGTACAGATAAAAAATTAGCAATTAGTGATTAGTGATTGTATCTATAGAAATAAAGTGTGAATAAGAGAAGGCCCTAATTCCTAATTCCTAATTCCTAATTCCTAATTCCTAATTCCTAATTCCTAATTCCTCAAAAGATGGATTCGATTGAAAAGTATATACACGACCTCTCGTCGCCCGAGGAGGAGCTGTTGGAGGAGCTGGATCGCGCCACGCACCACCGCATGGTGGCGCCACGGATGATTTCGGGCCATATTCAGGGCAAGTTCCTGCAGCTGCTGACGGCCGCCCTGCGACCGCAGCGGGTGCTCGAGATTGGCACCTTTACGGGTTACTCGGCGCTCTGCGTGGCGGCCGGGCTGGAGGAGGGGGCGCGGCTCGACACCTTCGAGGTGGATGACGAGCAGCAGGATTTTATCCAGAGCTTCTTCGACCGCTCGCCCCACGGCCACAAAATCCGCCTGCACATCGGTTCGGCCTTGGAGGAGGCCCCGAAGTTGGGCGAGAAGTACGAACTGGTCTTTATGGATGGCGACAAGCGCGAATATCCGGCCTATTATCGGATGCTGATGGGCGACGATGGCACGGAGCCCTTAGTGCACGAGGGGTCGCTGCTGATTGCCGACAACATCCTCTGGTACGGCAAGGTGACCGAACCCGCCCGCCACGGCGACCACCACACCGAGGCCCTGCAGGAGTTCAACCGCCTGGTGCGTGATGATGAGCGGGTGGAGAATGTGATTCTGCCTTTAAGAGATGGCTTAAACATAATCCGGGTAAAGAGGCTTCGCCTCAATGAGCAATGAGTAATGAGAAATGAGCAATTAAAAATTGAATTAAACGCTTATAGAGATGTTTACATTTATCTGTTTTACGGTTCTTGCCTACCTGATTTTGGGCAAGGATATCGAGGAGCAACTCGAAAAGTTGAGTGGCGTGAAGTGGGAGGATAAGGCCGCCCGCCTGCAACAGAAGATCAAGGTGTGGGCCAACCGTGCCGGCAGGGTAGCGGCCAAACCCATCCTGCAGTTCTACTATGTGCTGACCGACAGCGAGACCTCGACGGCCGATAAGGCGATGCTCTATGCCGCCATCCTCTATACGGTGTTACCCGTAAGCGCCCTGCCACGTCGAGTCTTCAAACTTCTGGGAGTCTTAGACGAGGGCGCCGCCCTGATCTACGTCTACCGTAAGGTGAACGAAAAAATCACCCCCGAAATCAACGCCAAGGTCGAAAAGAGCATCCACGAATGGTTCGGCTACGAGTATGCCTATATCGTCGAGGAGCGCAAAGAGAGAAAGAAAAAAGAGTAAGCATACAAGAGAAATTTATTCGCAACGCTTTGATTTTGATAAAAAATTTGCTACATTTGTAGAAGTGAAACCTAAAAATTGACAGCCTATGAAACATCGCGTATAATTTGATACGCACATTTTAGACATATTTGGAAAAGCGTTTTAGCTTTATTCTGCTGCTCAGAAAGTTTGGCGACTAAAAGACAGAAGGGATAATAGTTGAAATGCTCGCACTGCGTGGTGCGGGCTTTTAGTTATATTTTTCTGTCGGGTTACGCCAAACACCTCTGAGTAGGAATATACTAAAAGTACCGCGCTTTTTTTGTGCGTATATCATCTGGTACAATTAATTAAATAAATAGAAAACCTAAAATTTAAGAAAATGAAAAAAATTTTATTCCTTTCTACAATTGTATTAGCAACCATTTTTTCAGGACAGAAAGCAGCGGCTCAGAACAAGTTGGAGGCACCCTCTTATGTAGAAGCGTTCTATTTTGCCGGTGACTTTGAAGAGGCAAAATACTCAGGTTCGTATGGTTTCGGATTTCAAGCCTCAAGCAACATCAACCTTGGTCTCAGCTTTAGAGCGCGCTTCAATTATGGTTTAGGAATTGTAAGTGCTGCAGAGGGCCTTACTTTTGATTTAGGCCCTCAATATACTCTTTGTTTCACCAAAAATTTTCATCTGAATATACCTGTCCATGTTTCGTTTAGTATGCTTGGAGGTATCGGCGAGGAAGAAAAAACAGACTGGGGATTCAATGCCACACCTGCCCTACAGTATCAAATTGGCAGAGTATTACTGAAAGCCGGACCAACTGTTGCACTATCCTTCAGCGGTGGAGATCCCTCCTATGGCTTTATTGCCGGTCTTGGCTTTGGTTTCTAATCTGTTTAAATAGTATTTTGTCTATGAAAATTTTTAATTTTTCCCTTCCTCTCTTTTTGCTTGCTTCGAGCCTTACTTTTACCGGCTGCAAGGATGATGATACTTCCAAAGCAAGTTCACAACTACAGCAACACAAATGGGTGTGCGAATATAGCGACCTTTCTGTTGATATTGGCATATCCGATTATTACACTATCACCCTCTATTTCGTGAATAATTCGGAGTGTTTGGTGCGCTGCTACCACAAGCGTTACGATGCAAACAGCACCCCTCATTACTCCTCCGACGAAGAGTTTGAAACCATTCAATATACTGTGAATGGGGATCAAATCACCTTCTCGAAATCAAGGTTGATCCAATACGATGAAGCGTATAACTACGTTGAATCCGGTTTTTATTGGCATGACTTTTTCTACCAAAAGCAAACACTTACCTCTTCAGATCAAGACTATATCAGCCAGCTCTATACTCCGAAACCGGCACCAAGCCCGAGCGGAATGTCTTTTATGGGATTAAAATCAGTTGGTGATATCAACTATTTTCAGTGTGATAACTTAGGCAGGTTGACAGCATACGGAACTGATGGTGAGATTGCATATAGATATGAATACAGCAGCAATAAGATTACCCGCTATAATCGTGTAGACGATGTATGGGAATATAACCTAACCAATGGATTGATAACGTCTTGGGCTCTTTATATAGATTCGGGGACAACCCTTTATGAAGATTACAAAGTGACGTATAACAGCAATAACCAAATTGTTCGAATAACTATGTATAAGTACGGAAACTATGTAGGTGCAGGTGAAACGATTTGGGACTACAAATGGACAAAAGATGGAAATCTTTCCGAGGTTTTATGTGATTCTGAAACTTGGTATACTTATGACTATCTATCTTCGCATTGCAAATTTGAAATTCTAAGTGTCGGCATAAAGAATATTGATCAATATTTACTTTTGCAGGGCTATTATGGAAATTCAATACCCAAGAACAATGTCAAAACCGGGACGTTAATAGTAGGAGATAACACCCAAAGGCTTGGTTATACATACTCGTATGATTCAAAAGGGAGAGTGGAAGAAGTAAACATTAAAAACGAATTTATATACCCGGATGGAGATGTAGGCGTGAAATATTCTACACAATATTATGTATGGGAGTAAGTTCCATATTAGTAATTAGCTAAAAACGGGTCGGTTAGCCGACTCGTTTTTAGTTAGCTGCTTATTTGGCGGGTCACCGCGCTTTGCAAGATATTGCCACGTCGCTACGTTCCTCGCAATGAACTGAAACAATTGCTCATTGCTCATTACTCATTACTCATTGCTCATTAAACGAAAAACTGACCGCTTACTTGGCGGTCAGTTTTTCGTTTTGGGCGTGGCGCAGGCGGTCGCGCTCGCTCTTTTTTCGGAAGCTCTCTTCGATGGCCTGCTCCAAATCGACACCCGTCTGGTTGGCCAGGCAGACCAGCACCCACAGCACGTCGGCCATCTCTTCCGAAAGGTTCTCCTTCTCGCCCGCTTTGAAGCTCTGGTCGCCATATTTGCGGGCCATAACACGGGCCAATTCGCCCACCTCTTCGGTGAGAACCGCCAGATTGGTCAATTCGCTGAAATAACGAACACCGACGGTCGTAATCCACTCGTCGACACGTTGTTGCAACTCTTTTAGTTCCATAGGTATAGATATTTGCAAAAAAGGTTCTGTTGAGTCGAGATAACGAGGCTATTTTTAGGCGCAAGGGAATTTTGATGCGCAGCATACTGAGCGTATGTGAGCAATCAAAATTCCCTTGCAACGCCAAAAGAGCCCGTTAGTTCGACTCAACTATACGAGTTTTAAATCCTGCTTGATCCCCTCAATCTTACCATCCAACTCAGCCAGCACCTTGTCATAGTCGGCAATCGACTTCAACTCGGCCTTCACGCCAAAGTAGAACTTGATCTTGGGCTCCGTACCCGAGGGGCGCACCGAAACCTTCGTGCCATCCTCGGTGAACCACTGCAGCACGTTGCTCGACTCCTCCT
>CAYRPL010000010.1:0-11245 GCA_964426045.1 uncultured Alistipes sp.
TTGAACTGGGAGGAGTGTGATTGGGTGGGAATTGTCGGGAGGGGCTATGAATTGCCATGAGGACTGGGGTGGCCATTTCTTGTGCAATAACAAAATAACCCAGCAAATCCCAGCAAATCCCAGTCAATCCCAGCCAATCCCAGCTACTCTCAGCAAATCCCAGTCAATCCCAGCCAATCCCAGCTACTCTCAGCCAATCTCAGCAAATCCCAGTCAATCCCAGCCAATCCCAGCAAATCTCAGCAAATCCCAGCCAATCTCAGCAAATCCCAGCAAATCCCAGCCCTCTTAGCCTTTGAGCCAAATCATTCCTCATTCCTCATTCCTAATTCCTAATTCCTAATTTCTAATTGAAAAGCTGGCCGCTAAAAAATTGCTCATTGCTCATTGCCCATTGCTCATTTAAGAGTACCTTTGCAGCAATGAAACAGCTGCTTTACCATATTTTGGCCGTTGTGACGGTCTGCATCTGGGGTACAACCTTTGTCTCAACCAAGGTGTTATTACACCACGGGCTGACCCCCGATGTGATTTTTGTGTTGCGTTTTCTGCTCGCCTACTCGCTGCTGTGGGCCGCATCTCCCAGGCTCGGCGGTTGGTGCCAAAGCCTGAAGGATGAGCTGCGCATGGTGGGGCTCGGCATCACGGGCGGTTCGCTCTACTTTCTGACCGAGAATGCCGCCTTAGAGTATGCACCGGCGGCCAACGTCTCGCTTTTGGTCTGCACCACTCCGCTGCTGACGCTGCTGCTGATGCGCATAGTCTACCGAAAGAGCGAGCGCCTGTCACGCCACACGGTGGGTGGTTCGCTGCTGGCATTGGCCGGTGTGGCGTTAGTGGTTCTCAACGGACACTTCGCCCTCAACCTGAGCCCGCGTGGGGATGTGCTGGCCCTCTCGGCCTCGCTGCTGTGGGCCCTCTACACCCTGTTGCTGCGCTCCGTCGAGGGGAGGTATCGAAACCTGCTCATCACACGCAAGGTCTTTGGCTATGGTCTGCTGACCATTCTGCCCTACCTGCTCCGGCACCGCCCCGAGGTGAGTGCGGCACAGTTTGAGCAGCCCGCCGTCTGGGGCAACCTCCTCTTTTTAGGAATCGTGGCCTCGCTGATCTGCTATGCCACCTGGAATGCCGTGGTAAAAAACCTCGGAGCCTCCTACTCCTCGAACTACCTCTACCTGAACCCCTTGGCTGCCACGATGGCGGCAACGTGGGTGCTCGACGAACACCTCACCCCGACGGCAGCGGTGGGTGCTTGTATGATTCTTGCCGGTATCGCTTTGGCGCGTAAAAAATAGATGCTCTATGGCTGAAAAAAACTCCCGATTGACCCCCTTTTCAATCGATTACGACTCCTCGTTTGACGCTCCGATGATGGGCGAGGTGAAGGCCGGATTCCCTTCACCCGCCGAGGATATACGCGAGAAGTTGGACCTTATAAAACTGCTCGTAAGGCACAAGGCTTCGACCTTCTTTTTCCGCATTGACGGCGTCTCGATGGTCGATGCTGCGATGGACGATGGCGACATTATAATCGTTGACCGTGCCGTGGAGCCTTACAACAACTGCAAGGCGGTCTGCTATATTGATGGCGAGTACACCGTTAAGCGTGTCGAGATGCTCGATGGCAAGGTGCGCCTGATGCCCGCCAACGAGCTCAACACCAAGTTTAAGCCTATCGAGATCTCGCCCGACAATCAGTTTATTATCTGGGGCGTTGTGACCTACACAATCAAAAAGATGTAGAGATGTTCGCCCTTGCCGACTGCAATAACTTCTATGCTTCGTGCGAGCGGGTTTTCCGGCCCGACCTGCAAGGCAAGCCCGTCATCGTTCTCTCGAACAACGATGGCTGTGCCGTTGCACGCTCCAACGAAGCAAAGGCTCTCGGTATCAAGATGGGCGACCCGCTATTCAAAATCCGCGATATCGTCGAGAAACACCATGTTGCTGTATTCTCGGGCAATATGGCCCTCTACGGAGATATGTCGCAGCGTGTGCGCTGGGTCTTAGAGGAGTATGCCCCTTCGGTCGAGGTCTACTCGATTGACGAGTGTTTTCTCGACCTCAGAGGGATGGAGAATATCGACTTTGACGCCTACGCAAAGCGAATATCGAGCGAGTGTTGGCGACTGACCTCCATCCCCGTATCGGTGGGTATTGCCCCAACAAAAACGCTCGCCAAGATAGCCTCCAAGCTCTGCAAGCAGTACCCCAAGTTGCGTGGTGGGTGCTATATGCACCGCCCCGAGGATATTCGCAAGGTGCTCGAAAAGCTGCTGGTCGAGGAGGTGTGGGGCATCGGCCGCCGCTCGGCCCGCAAGCTCCACGATCGGGGCATCCATACGGCATGGCAGTTTTGCGAAAGCGACGAGTCTATAATCCGTGCCCTGATGGGCGTAACGGGGCTGCGCACCCGCCAGGAGTTGCGAGGGGTCCCCTGCATCGAATTTGAGGAGGCCTTCGAAGGGCGACAAGCCATCTGCGTATCACGCAGTTTCTCGCACGAAATCAGCGACTGTCGGCTCCTGTGCGAACAGGTGGCCAACTTTGCCGCCTCGGCCACCAAGAAGTTGCGCCACCAACACAGCCTCTGTGCCGAGCTGCAGGTCTTTGCCACCACCAATCGCTTCAAGGAGGGCGAAATACCCCTTCGCCACACACAGCTGCACCTCTTCGAGGAGGCGACCTCCGACCATCGAACCATCGTTGGTCGGGCCGTAGCAGCGATGCGTGAGCTCTATCAGCGGGGCATTGCGTATAAAAAAGCCGGGGTGCTCCTCACGCGCCTTCAACCCGAAGGGGTGGTGCAGTCGGCACTCTTCGGCTGCGGGCAGGAGCGTGAGCGTGAAAAACGGCTCTCGACGACCATCGACCGCCTGCGTGCCTCGTTTGGCGAGGATGCCCTGCGGTTGGGAGCCCAGGGGAGCGGCCGCCTGCTCTCCAACCACGAACGACGCTCGCCACGCTATACCACCTGCTGGGAGGAGCTTCCCAAAGTGCACCTGAAGTAATTAAACTGTTTCTAAAAAATTTTGTTTATTCAACCTTTTTTAACGAACTTTGCGCCCACTATGGAGTCCAATCAGATACTCTTTGCACTGCTGCTTACGCTCGGAGCGGGCCTGGCCACCGGCATCGGAAGCGCCATCGCCTTCTTTGCCCGCCCGACCAACAAGCGGCTGCTCTCGTTTGCCCTGGGTCTTTCGGGCGGCGTGATGGTCTATGTTGCCTTTGTGGAGCTGCTGCGCCAGGCCGAGGCAGATCTGCAGGCGGTGCACGGCGAGCAGTTGGGAGGCCTCTATGCGGTGCTGGCCTTCTTCTTTGGTATCTTCCTAATCGGACTCATCGACCGCTTAGTACCGGAGGTCGAAAACCCCCACCAGCCCCACTCGGCCGAGGAGATGGACCACAAACCCCGCAACCCGAAGTTGATGCGCATGGGGCTGATGACCGCCTTGGCTATCGGCATCCACAACTTCCCCGAGGGTGTTGCTACCTTTATGACGGCCCTCGACGATACCACACTGGGCGTTGCCATCGCTCTGGCTGTCGCCATCCACAACATCCCCGAGGGTGTGGCCGTCTCAATCCCCCTCTACTACGCTACGGGCAACCGCGGCAAGGCCTTCCGTTTGTCGTTGCTCTCGGGTCTGGCTGAGCCGGCCGGAGCCCTGTTGGCCTGGGGGTTGCTGGCACCCCTGATGAGCCCCACGCTGCTGGGCTGCACGCTGGCCGCCGTGGCCGGCATCATGGTCTTTATCTCGATTGATGAGCTGTTGCCCGCCGCCCGCGAATACGGCGAGGCCCACACGGCTATCTACGGTGTGGTCTGCGGCATGGCCATCATGGCCCTCAGCCTGCTGATTATCAATTAAAACACAAAAAGACAATTGCTAATTACTAATCGTTAATTACTAATTTTATAGAGATGGATATTTTACTTTTGCTTTTGGGTCTGGGACTGATTCTTGTCGGTGCCAACTACCTGACCGATGGTTCGGCCGCCGTGGCCCAGCGGTTCCGTGTTCCGGAGTTCATCATCGGTCTTACGATTGTAGCCGTCGGCACCTCAACTCCCGAGTTGGTCGTGTCGGTGATGTCGGCCATCCAGGGCAACAGCGATATTGCCGTGGGTAATATCGTCGGCTCGAACATCTTCAATGTGTTCCTGATTTTGGGTGTCTGCGGCCTGATCGCTCCGCTCGCCCTGACGCGCAGCACGGTTCGTCGCGACATTCCGATTGGTGTGGCCGCCTCGCTGTTGCTGCTGCTCTTCTCGTGCAGCGGCTACCTGCACATCGGATCAACGAATGTCATTTCGCGCCTCGAGGGTGTGGTGATGATTCTGATCTACATTGCACTGATGACCTGGACCATCCGCCTGGCTCGCAAGGAGCAGGGCGCCGCAGGTGAGCCCGCCGACGACAAGAAGCCGATGCCCGTATGGCTCTCGGTGGTGATGATTGTGGGAGGTCTGTGTGCCCTGATTTTTGGTGGTGATATGTTCGTGGACAACGCCACGGCCTTAGCCCGCAGAATGGGCGTGAGCGAGTCGGTGATTGCCCTGACGCTGGTGGCCGGCGGCACCTCGCTGCCCGAGTTAGCCTCGTCGGTGGTATCGCTCCTGAAGGGTAAGTCCGACATGGCATTGGGAAATGTCGTGGGCTCGAATATCGCCAACATCCTGCTGATTCTGGGTATGAGCGCCACGATTCACCCGCTGACCTTGGGCGGCATCACCCTCTTTGATGTGCTGATGGTGCTTTTGAGCTCGGTGCTGCTCTTTATTGCCGCCTTTACGTTCCGTCGCCGTGCGCTGGATCGCTGGGAGGCCGCCATCTTCCTGGTAATCTACGCCGCCTACATCTGGCAGTTGGTGCGATAGAGGAGGCCGTAAGGTAAAAAAGTGTACGAAACGTGGTGTTTCGTGCACTTTTTTTCGTATCTTTGTAGCCAAATGCAGAATAAAATGACACAGGCCGTTACCATCCGTGAAATCACCTGCTGGGAACCCCGCTTTGAGGAGCCCTTCGGGCGCCTGCTCGAAGAGCTCGGAGGCGCCGGTTCACTCGACCGCGCACTCTTTGAACAGATGATGCAGCGAACCGACTGCCACCTGCTGCTGGCCGAGTGCGAGGGCGAGCCGCTGGGAATGCTTACCCTGGCTTTGTACCCCACCCTGACGGCCCTGCGAGGCTGGGTGGAGGATGTGGTGGTCGATTCCAAGGCTCGCAAGCGGGGCGTGGGACGGGCTCTGTTGCGCAAAGCCATCGAAATCGCTCAAGCCCAAGGGTGTAAAACGCTTTCACTCACCTCGTCGCCCCACCGACGGGCGGCCCATGCACTCTACCTCTCGGAGGGTTTTCAAGCCATCACCACCCAGCCCTTCCGACTCTATCCGAATCAAAAGTAGAACCTTTATAACGTACCATCCATGAAGACATTTGCAAAGATTCTGGCGAGCTTGTTCGCCCTGCTTTTAGCCGCAGCACTGATTGTGCCCATCGCCCTGAAGGGTAAGATTGAGGAGCTCGTAAAGAGCGAGGCCAACAAGATGCTGACCGCAACCCTCGACTTCGAGTCGCTGAACATCAGCCTTTTGAAACACTTTCCCAACGCCTCAGTCGGCCTGGAGGGGCTGACCCTCATAAGCGGTGTGGAGCCCTTTGTGGGCGACACGATTGTGGCCGCCCAAGAGATCTCGGTGGTGGTAAACCTCGCCTCGCTCTTTGGAGATGAGGGCTTTGAGGTGCGTCGCATCCTGCTCGACGAGCCGATGATTCACGGAGAGAAAAGCCCTTCGGGTGCCGTGAATTGGGATGTAATGAAACCTGCGGAGGCTGCAGAGGAGGTGGTCGAAGAGACAAGCGAGGTGGCAAGCGAGCAGAGCTCGGCATCGAGCTTCCGTCTGGCCCTGCGCAACCTGCGGATTCGTGATGCCGTGCTGCGCTACGACGACGATTCGACCGATATGCACGCCTCGATTACACCGCTGAACCTCAACCTGAAGGGCAACTTTTCGGCCTCGAAGAGCACCCTGGAGCTCGAGACCCTGGCCGAGCAGATTCGCTTTGCAAGTGGCGGGGTGACGTTAGCCAATGGTCTGGAGGCCGAGCTCGATGCCGACATCGCAGCCGACCTGGCAGAGATGCACTTTCGGTTGGATAAAAACACCTTCCGTCTGAATGCTATCAAGATGATGCTCGACGGTGAAGTTTCGCTGCCCGACGAGGGGGTTGAGATGGATCTGAGACTCAACACCAACAAGGTGGAGTTCCGCGAGATTCTCTCCCTTATTCCGGCCTTCTATACCAAAGATTTCGATGGACTGAAGGCCTCGGGAGAGCTGACCCTCGACGCCTGGGCCAAGGGTATGCTGGCCGGTGAGCAGATGCCCGCCTTCGGACTCGAGTTGGGCGTTAAGCGAGGCAGCTTCAAGTATGCCGCCCTACCGAAGTCGGTGAGCGACATCCACGTTGCGGCTAAGGTGGCCAACCCAGGCGGCGTGCTCGACGCCACAACGGTCGAGGTCTCGGACTTCGGGCTGACAATGGCCGGCAACACACTCGATGCCACACTGAAGGTCGCCACCCCCATCAGCGACCTGCAATTTGCCGCCACGGCCGTTGGCAAGGTCGATTTGGGAGCCATCGAGGAGGTCTATCCGCTCGACGAGGGAATCAACCTGGCGGGTCTGGTGACCCTCGATGTGAAGGCTGCGGGCCGCATGTCCGATATCGAGCAGCAGCGCTACGAGCAGATGCCCGTATCGGGAACGCTGACCATCGAGCAGGTGAAGGCCCGCATGGAGGGGATGCCCGAGGTGGAGGTCGAGCGCCTGACCACCACCCTCTCCCCGCGCGCCATTACGCTGGGCGAGTGCCTTCTGAAGGTGGGACAAAGCGACCTTAAGGCCAACGGACAGCTCTCGAACTTCCTGGGCTGGTGGCTGCGTGAGGATACCCTTGCGGGGCGCCTCTACATCAACTCCGAGTTGCTGGATTTGAACGAACTGATGGGCATCGCCCCGACCGACGAGAGCACCACCGAGCAGGAGCCCGCAGCCGAGGAGCCTGCGACCGAGATGGCCGCCTTTGAGATTCCGAAAAACCTCGATCTGACTCTCCAAACCTCCGTTAAGAGGATTCTCTTCCAAAAGATGACCCTGAGCGACTTTACGGGTAATGTGTCCGTCGATAAGGGTACAGCCTCGCTCTCGAAACTTGCGATGCAGGCCCTGGGTGGCTCGATTGCCGCCTCGGCCAGCTACTCGACAGCCGAGAATCCCGCAAAGCCGGCCCTGAAACTGAAGGCCGAGGTAAAGAAGGCCTCCTTCTCGCGCACGTTTGATGAGTTAGAGCTGGTACAGAAGATGGTCCCCCTGTTCGAGAAGGTGGGTGGCGACTACTCGATGTCGCTCGACTTAGCGGGCCGCATGACCCCCGATATGGGCGTGGACTACCCCACGGTCAATGCGACAGGTGAGCTGCGCTCGGGCAACATTCAGTTGCAGAATGTCGATATCTTCGGCACCCTGAGCAAGGCCCTGAAGGCCGAGAAGCTCGAGAGCAGCCTCTCGAAGGAGCTTGTCATCAAGTTCGCCATCAAGAATGGCCGCCTGACGACCCAGCCCTTCGATTTGAACCTCGGCTCAACCTCGATGCGCGTAGCGGGTTCGACGGGTCTGGATCAGAGCATCGACTACACAGCCACGGTTTCGTTGCCGGGCAAGGCAGCCGGTGTACTGCAGAACCTCGACGTAAAGATCGGAGGCACCTTCTCGTCACCCAAAATCACGGTCGATGTGGCGAGTGCCGCCAAGCAGGCTGTCGAGAATGTGGTCAACGAGCAGATTCAGAAGCTCACCGGCTCCGAAAGCCTCAATGCCGAGCTGGAAAAGCAGGCCGAGAAGCTGCGCCAGGAGGCCCGCACGGCAGGTGACAAGCTGGTAGCCGAGGCCGAGAAGCAGAAGGAGGCGCTGGTGGCCAAGGCCTCGAATCCGCTGGCCAAGTTGGCGGCCGAGAAGGCGGGCGATGCGCTGGTCAAGGAGGCCCGCAAACAGGCCGACAAGTTGGTGGCCAAGGCCGAGAGCGAGATTTCAAATCTGCAAGCCAAGGCGACAAAGTGAGTTCGTGATTAGTGGTTAGGGGTTGGTAATTGGCAATTATTTTATACCTTTGTCCGCGCAAAAATAAAAGAACCTAAAACAACCAATAAATTTCTAAAGAAAACGATGAAAAAGCAACTTTTCAAGTTGATGGCGCTCTTCGTTGCAGCGCTGCTGATCGTAGGCTTTACGGCCTGCTCGGAGGATCCCGAAGTAGATCCCGTCACCGAGATTGTCCCTCCCGAACCCGGGCCCGAGGATGAGGAGAACCTCTTTACGGTTGAGACCACGAGCGTAGAGGCTACGATGGTAAATTTCAAGGTGACCACCAAGGGTATCTCGAAGGTACACTACCTGGTCGACGAGGGAGCCACCCTCAGCGCCACCGAGCTGCTGATTACAACCCGCGGCAAGGAGCTTCCGAACATCAGCGACGGCGATAACTCCGCGACCATCAGCGGCTTCCAGGCCAACAAGGAGTATGCGGTACACTTCGCCGCCACAACGACCAAAGATGAGTTCTTTGGCGAGGTGCGCACCGTGACCTTCACGACGGGCAACTTCGCCGGCGAAATCACCTTCTTTGACATCACGAAGGATAGTTTCAGCGTACACGTCAACTTCCCCGAAGATGTCAAGGAGCGTGGCAACGTCCTCAAGTGGGGCTTTGCCGACGACCTGATTTTCAAAGGCGTAAACCTCTATGCCGAGGCGCTGAACCGCCACGACAAGCTGGGTACCTACTTTGACGACAGCAAGACCTTTGTATTCGACAACTCGGAGGAGTCCTCCTACCCCAAACTCGAGGATGGCAGCTACGACTACGAAGCTTGGCTCTATGAGCCCATCGTACCGGGTCAGCCCCTGACCTTTATGGTCGGCGAGTTCGAGTATGTCGAGAAGGGCGAGCTGGGCTACGACTACAAGGATGCCGATGGTGACTGGATGTATGGCGACTACACGGGTGGCTATCACGAGCCCGGCTGGTACCACGCCCTGTTTGACTACTACGGTTATACCGGCTCGGAGCTCTTCGGAGGTGGTCCGCACGACCCGAAGCTCCAGACCAACACCTTGGTATCGTCACCCCTGGCCGAGGAGGTCTTCACCGACCAGCACGAGTATTGGAGTGGCTACTTCCGCATGTTCAAGTTCCGCACCCAGGCTCCCGACCTGCTCGATGGTCACATTGAGATTGACGACTCGGGTCTGAAACCCAACGGCGGTATCATCAAGCTTACGCCAACCGAGAACGTGGCCTTCTACCTGGCCGGTATCTTCACCGACGAGACCTGGGAGCAGTTCCTCAATGCCCTGCCCGACCGCAATCCCGAGACAATTCAGTGGGGTCTGACCAGCTCAATGGCCTTTATGTCCTATGGCGTAGTTCAGCTCTCGGGCAACACCGACCTGAACCCCAACGACATCTGGCTCTATCCCGATACCGATACCCGCTACCGTCTGGTACTGATTGGCATGGGTGATGAGAACGGCTATACGCAGTTCTATCAGGAGCACTTCTACCGCCTGCCGAAGCCTACGCTGCCGGCACCCACCATCAAGGTAAAGGCCATCGACACCCCCGAGGGTGAGGAGAGTTCGCCCTACGAGCTGTGGTTCAACGTCAAGAGCCCCTCTCAGAGCGCCGACCTGGTTCTCTATGCCTGCGATACGAAGTTTGCCTGGGATAAGGCGCTGGTTTCGTCGTCGTACAGCGACATCATCAAGCAGGGTCACTACTTCCTCGAAGAGGAGGTGCTGGCTGTCAACTCCGAGGAGGGTATGAATATCAAATTCGAGGGTCTGCAGCCCGGTAAGACCTATGGCGTGGGTGTGCTGGCCATCAACTCGGAGGGCACCTACAGCGTAGCTTCGTATGCCGAGGCCACCACCGCAGCCGAGGAGCTTCCCGCCCGCGTGGAGTCCGACCTCTTCAGCGCCCTGACCGGTGATTGGACCATCAGCGCCGAGATTCTCTACACGATTTACAACAACGAGACCCTGGAGTCGACCGTCGAGCGCGAGGTGCGCACCACCCCCGTACATATCGGCGATATGACCTTCAACCGTGACGTGGTTACGCAGGCCATCTACGACAACTTCGCCTCGAGCCAGAGAAATCGTATGACCAAGGAGCAGGTGGATGCCGAGCTGGCCTCGATCGAGAGCACCTTCGCCGCCTTCAACGAGCAGACACGCAACTACAACCGCATCTGCTGCCAGGGCTACGACCTCTACTCGATTCCTCCCTACTACGAATACAGCTCGACGGCCTATATCTCGCCCGAGACCCTCTTTACGGCCGCCTCGAAGGATCGCTACACCTATGTTGATGCTGCCGGTCTGCTCTACGACTTCGGTCCGAAGTGGTACCTCGAGGTCGATGCCCAGGGCAACGTCACGATGCCCTTCAACGTCGCCACGATGGATCCGACACTCGGCTATAGCGGCCTCTATATTATGGGTGTGAACTCGACCAACCTCCAGGCTATGGAGATGATTATGCGCGTGAATGGCCAGACCGGACACTTCCCCGTGGAGATTTCGGACGACCGCAACACGATGACCATCAAACCCCTCGAAATCGATGGCGAGAAGTACTACCCGCACTGCGTGGGCCTCGATGGTTCGTGCCTGGCCTTCATCCAGGGCGATATCACCCTGAAGCGCACCGGCACCTCGACCGCTTCGCTCAAGCAGCGCGAGTTGAAGCCCGCCGCACACGGCAATATCCAAAGCCGCCGCCTGACGGGCGAGCAGGTAACGCCCAAAACCAAGGGCCGCAGCCTCACCTCCATCGAGCAGATGTCGCTCTAACCACACAACAGAGCCGCTACCTTGGTGTAGCGGCTCTGTTGTTTAAATAGGCTTCGGGAATTCAGAATTCAAAATTCAGAATTCAAAATTCAAAATTGAGCTGGGAGAACTGAGGGAACTGAGGAGGGAGTTCACAATTCACAATTCACAATTCACAATTATTTTTAGGGGCATTAGGGGAGGTATTCCTAATTCCTAATTGCTCATTAAATTACGTCTCACTGGAGATTCCCACGGTCGCTTCGCTCCCTCGGAATGACTGAGAGGATTAAGGCTTTCCCTAATTCCTAATTCCTAATTCCTAATTGCTAATTCCTA
>CAYRPL010000010.1:11255-22804 GCA_964426045.1 uncultured Alistipes sp.
CTCATTAACAGAGAGGAGTCCCCATAACTCAGGAAGCGAAAATCGTGCGAGAGCGCATATTCGTAGATGCGTCGCCAATCCTCTCCCACATAGGCCGAAACGAGGAGCAGAAGGGTCGATTTGGGCTGGTGGAAGTTGGTGATGATGTGCTTCACGATGCGGAAGCGGTAGCCTAAGGGGGTAATCATAATCTGCGTGGCGGCCTTCAGGCGCTGCAAACCTTGCTCTTCGAGGTAGGCAATCAGGGTGTCGAGCACCTCGGCGCCCGTAAAGTCGGCAGGCAGGTCATAGAGCTCCCACTGTCCCACCACACGCTCCGCAGGCTCCTCGCCCCGACGAATACGCCAAGCCAAAGCGGCCAGCGACTCAAGCGTGCGCACCGAGGTAGTCCCCACCGCCACGATATTTCCAATCTTTTGTCGGAGTGCTTTTAGGGTTGGCAGGGTAATCTCGAAATGCTCCGTATGCATCGGATGCTCGGTGGCATCCTCGGCCTTGACCGGCAGGAAGGTACCCGCCCCGACATGCAGCGTAACCTCCTCAAATAGAAACCCTTGCTCGCGCATCGAGGCGATTAGTTCGGGGGTGAAGTGCAGACCTGCGGTGGGAGCCGCCACCGAGCCCTCGAACTTCGAGTAGACGGTCTGATAACGGGTGTTGTCAATCTCCTCGCTCTCGCGGTTCAGATAGGGAGGAATGGGGATGCGCCCCAACTCCTCGAGCAGCTCGCCAAAGGTGCGGTCGGCCTCCCACTCGAAGCGAATCAGGTGCTCGCGGCCCCCGTTCTCGACCATAAAGGCCTCGAGCAGCTGCTCACGACCATCGAGCATAAAACGTATCTCGAGGGGGCCCTCCTTCCACTTTTTGAGATTGCCCACAATGCAGCTCCAGACACAGGAGCCCTTGACCGAGAAGGCCGTTTCGTAGTCGGCCGGCGTGTGGGGCTCAAGGCAGAAGACCTCGATGCGGGCCCCCGAGGGTTTGTGCATGATGATGCGGGCACGAATCACCTTCGTATTGTTGAATACGAGCATCGAACCGGCGGGCAACTCGTCGGGCAGGTTCGCAAAGTGGCGCTGCGAAATCTCGCCCCCACGATAGCAGAGCAGCTTCGATTGGGTGCGCTCCGAGAGCGGGAACTTGGCAATTCGATGCTCGGGCAGCGGATAGTCGTAGTCGTTTATATCTATCTTCTTCATATTTTCAACACCATTTCGCCACAAAGGTACTCTTAAATGAGCAATGGGCAATGAGCAATGAGCAATTATTTTTAGATTTCAGCTTTTTCAATTAGGAATTAGGAGTGAGGAATGATTTGGCCCAAAGACTGGGAGAGCTGGGAGTGGCTAAGACTTACCAAGAAGGCTGGGGTTGCCTATCTTCTACACCTGACACCCGGCAAATCCCAGTAATTCCCGGCCAATCCCACTCCTCCCAGTTCAATTTTTAATTTTGAATTAAAACAATTCCTAATTGAAAAAGCTGACAGCTGATTGCTGACAGCTAAAGATAATGCCATAAAAATTTGTATAATTCATTTATTCTTCATATCTTGCAATCGTGAAAAAGTTTTCTCGCCACCCCGAGGAGCATTTTCGCAAAAGAGCACCAAAAATTAACACCAAGTAACACAATTAACACCTTTCCGCCCATGCTTACCATCCCCCTATCCTAAGGGAGCTCCAATCGCAGCGATTGCATCTCCCAACACGCTACTTGAAAGCGTGCCGATTTTCAATTCCCCAAATTTTCTAATTTCTAAAACCTTTGTACTATGAAATCTAAATTACTACCCGGAGTGAGCCTTGTAATAGGCCTGCTCCTCGTTGTGCTGTACGGATGCATCAGAGAGCCAGATGGATACATTGAATCCGAAATTTCAAGTAAGCAGAAATTTACATTGGAGCGAGCTCGATCCACGCACGAAACGGCCTGCGAACAGGCCACACGTTCGGATGGTGAATATGGCTTCCTCTACTCCGGAGAGCTTGATTTATGGTGGGATACTGCCCAATATTCAGAGAGCTATACCGCCGAAAGTTATGATGTCGATGTGGATGTCGAGCGATATTTCAAACAAGTATTCTTTCAGTCAGACAGCTCTTTTATGCTACATACGGTTTACCCGCGTATAGTTGTTGTCGAAGAGCGATTGCGCGAGCGAAATCCGGCCTCTTATGTAGCGTTTTACTTCCCCGATGTATTGGCTTCGGGGGAGAACGAACAAGCCCTTGGTGACGGTCTGCTTAACAGCCTTCCGAAAGAGGGTTTTACAGGTGTAATCGTCTACACTACCCTAAAAGGCTATCCCGTGGCCGCATCGCGCCATCAAGAGGGCAAACAGACCACACAGGCATTCTTGGGTGACGCTACCGACAGCCTCTCACTTATCAATGAAATAGAAAAATACAATCGAATCGTGCAAAACATTCATATTCTTATCACCGAAGAGACAAGATCCGTTGCTGATGGAGATGTTGATGGCGGTAGCGCTCCACCAGTAATTGTTACTGCTCCACCTTTGGTTCGACTACCAAAACTTGAAAACCCTGTAGTAAATCCCGATCCTATTGATTGGACTGTAACAGATCCCTCATCGCCTTCAACTCCTTCGGAAGGGGCAGACGGGGGAGAATCCGAAAGCAGTCTCAATGATGGCAAATATGATAAAAACGAAAAGATTCAAACCACAAGCGAAATTGTTGCCGAAATTTTGGATATCATCTACGGAGACTGTATGGGAAAAACCTTAATTGACTCCATCAATATCCCAATAACCATCGTTACTGATGCCGGCGACGGAAAGAACTCTTACAACAAAGAGACAGGTATCATCAAGTTTGCAGATGGCGCTGAAGGAGGCAAACAAAGAGGGTATGTTTTAATGGAGGAGCTGATTCACACCTTCCAACGGGAGCAAGTTACAGATGAAGCCTATGAAGCCGCAAAACTCAACTATGAAATTGAAGCGAAAGTTGGGTGGCTTATGTATGAGAAGAGAAGACAGCCAGATATGATTATTACAGATCAGTACGATCTGCAATTAGGAATAGATGGCGGCACATTTGTTTACGATTGTTTGACAGAACTATACGATTCTAATATTGATATAAGCGACCCTATATTTACAAACCTTTACAAAGATGCTATATCGTGTCTTCGTCCATTATATTCGGAGGATAAATATCCAGAATTAGAAAGTGTTAGAAATTTCACGAATATAGTTGAACTAATGAAAAATTGTACTGAGATATGAAAAAGATTATTTTCGCGTTAAGCCTAATTTTGAGTTATATTCCCGTATATTCACAGTGGGGGTATATGGATTACCGGGATGGCAAAGAATTTCAAACAGATTCTGTTACATACGTTGTAACCAATCGATTAGAGCGTATGTTGGCTAAAAATGGAGAAATTAATCGCTTCGAAGAAGCAATGGGGCTTTTTGTTTCAAAAAGAATCTATATGGAGTTAGCTGACAAAAACAACTTCCGAATGGGTGGTAGCCAATATGCAGATGGGACTCCGGTAGTTTATTCCGAATATGCAGACGAAGTTTACGGTATTATCAAGAGCCAAAGCTACTATCGAGCTGCTATATACGGTGCAGTTCGAACGGCTTTTTCCAAGGAGGAGGAATTGATACCATTCCAAGATAAGATTATCCGCATTCGCGTTGTCGTCAATCCTCAAGGGGACATTTTAGAAACATCTACTGCGTTCCCAATTTGGGGCGGACATATTTTTCAACCGGAACAGATCGCCACCTTGGAATCACAGATTCGCAAACGACTAAAATTTGAGTTAAACCCCAAAGCGGCAAATTTCAACTATTTTGAGGGACAGATTATCATTCGTTTTAAAGATTATATCGAAGACATGCTCGAGGCTGAATTTGAACCGGATGGCAAGGCGTTTGGCGAAGAGGATGAAGACACTATACCTATCTACGGTTCCCCTGATTCATTAACACGCTTCCCATAATCAGCGATTTACCCTTAAATTTATTCGGTCGGGCCGCACAGGCTCGGCCGATTTATTATTTTTACACCAACCGGGCTTCTTTCTGGCTGGACTTCTTTCTCTAAAAAATAATTCCTAATTCCTAACTCCTAATTCCTAATTATTTTGTACTTTTGCACATTCAATCAAACTGCGGTAGTGATGAAGACCGATTATTTAGTCATTGGTTCGGGTGCAGCCGGTTTGAGCTTTGCTCTGAAGGCAGCCCAAAACGGCCATGTGACTGTCGTCACCAAGGGTGAGATGGTCGAGGCCAACACAAACTACGCCCAGGGAGGCATCTGCTCGGTGACCTACGCCCCGGACAGTTTCGAGAAGCACATCGAGGATACGCTGGTCTGCGGCGCCGGAAAGTGCGACCGTGAGGCTGTGGAGTTGGTCGTAAGGAGTGCTCCCAAGCTTATCGAGGATCTGATTGCCTGGGGCACCCGCTTCGACAAGACCCCCGACGGTCGCTTTGACCTCCACCGCGAGGGCGGACACTCCGAACACCGCATTTTGCACCACGCCGACCTGACGGGCGCCGAGATTGAGCGTGCCCTGATTGAGGCCGTAAAGCAGCATCCCAACATCACAGTCCTGGAGCGCCACTTCGCCATCGACCTTTTGACGCAACACCACTTGGGCGAGATTGTCACACGCCACACACGCGGCTTAGCCTGCTTCGGGGCCTATGTACTCGACACCCAATCGGACGAGATAAAGACCATTTTAGCCAAGTTTACCGTCGTGGCAGCCGGAGGTTGCGGCAACATCTACAACACAACCACCAACCCCACCGTAGCGACGGGTGACGGTATCGCCATGTGCCACCGTGCGAAGGCCATCACCAAGAATATGCAGTTCATTCAGTTCCACCCCACGGCCCTCTACCACCCGGGCGAGCGCCCCTCGTTCCTTATCACAGAGGCGATGCGTGGCTATGGTGCCATCTTGAAGCTGAAGAACGGCAAGGAGTTTATGGACAAGTACCACCCGATGAAGTCGCTGGCACCGCGCGACGTGGTAGCCCGCTCGATTGACCACGAGATGAAGATTCGCGGCGAGGAGTTTGTCTGTCTCGACGTGACGCACCTGCAGGCCGAAGAGACCCGCAAGCACTTCCCGAACATCTACGAGAAGTGCCGCTCGATTGGTATCGACATCACACGCCAGATGATTCCCGTCTGCCCCGCAGCCCACTACTGCTGTGGAGGTGTGGTGGTAAACAGCAATGCCGAGTCGTCGATTCGCCGCCTCTATGTGGTGGGCGAGAGCGCCTGCACCGGTCTGCACGGAGCCAACCGCCTGGCCTCGAACTCGCTTATCGAGGCAGTTGTCTATGCCGACCGTGCAGCCAAGCACGCCGCCACCCTGATCGACAAGGTCGAGTTCCAGGAGGGTATTCCCGATTGGGACTTCGAGGGTACGGCCGAGGCCGAGGAGATGGTACTCGTCTTGCAGAATCGTCGCGAGCTGCAGGCCATTATGTCAAACTATGTCGGCATTGTCCGCTCGAACCTGCGCCTGGAGCGCGCCATGAAGCGTCTGGCCATCATCTGGCAGGAGACCGAGGGACTCTACAACCGCACCAAGCCCAGCCGTGAGCTCTGCGAGCTAAGAAATATGACGGCCGTGGCCTACCTCACCATCAAGCAGGCCCGCGAATGTAAGGAGAGCGTCGGCCTGCACTATACAATCAACTACCCACCCCAGAAATAGAGATGACACTACAAGAAGAGATCACACGCCGCCGCACCTTTGCGGTCATCGCCCACCCCGACGCCGGTAAGACTACCCTGACCGAGAAACTGCTCCTCTTCGGAGGCGCCATCCACGTCGCCGGAGCCGTGAAGAGCAACAAGATTAAAAAGGGTGCCACGTCGGACTTTATGGAGATTGAGCGCCAGCGCGGTATCTCGGTGGCCACCTCCGTTATGGGTTTCGAGTACCAAGAGCGCAAAATCAACATCCTCGATACCCCGGGTCACGAGGACTTTGCCGAGGATACCTACCGCACGCTGACCGCCGTAGATTCGGTAATCATCGTTATCGATGGTGCCAAGGGTGTCGAGTCCCAGACCCGCAAGCTGATGGAGGTCTGCCGCATGCGCAACACCCCCGTTATTGTCTTTATCAACAAGCTCGACCGCCCCTGTAAAGACCCCTTTGACCTGCTGGACGAGGTCGAGAATGAACTGAAGATTCGAGTACGCCCCCTCTCGTTCCCCATCTCGAGTGGTGACACTTTCAAGGGCGTATACAACATCTACGAGGAGCAGCTCTCGCTCTTCACCTCCGACGAGCGCCAGACGGCCGACGCCTCGACCGTCGAGATCAAGGATCTCTCGTCGCCCGAGCTGGCCCAATACATCGGCGAGCGCTATGCTAAGCAGCTGCGCGAGGATGTCGAGCTGGTGGAGGGTGTCTACGACCCCTTCGAGCGCGAGGAGTACCTCGCAGGGCACCTCGCTCCGGTCTTCTTCGGCTCGGCCGTCAATAACTTCGGTGTGCGCGAGTTGTTGGAGTGCTTCATCCGCATCGCCCCCTCGCCCCGCCCCTCAACCACCGAGACACGCCCCGTAGAGCCCGAGGAGGCCAAGCTCACCGGCTTTGTCTTTAAGATTCATGCCAACATGGATCCCAACCACCGCGACCGCATCGCCTTCCTGAAGATCTGCTCCGGTGTCTTCGAGCGCAACAAGAACTACCTGCATGTCCGCAGCGGCAAGCAGCTCAAGTTCTCGTCGCCCACCGCCTTTATGGCCGAGAAGAAGTCGATTATCGACTACGCCTACCCGGGCGATATCGTGGGTCTGCACGACACGGGTAACTTCGCCATCGGCGACACCTTCACCGAGGGCGAGAAGCTCAAGTTTACGGGCATCCCCTCCTTCTCACCCGAGCAGTTCCGCTACATCGAGAATGCCGACCCGCTGAAGTTCAAACAGCTGGCCAAGGGTATTGACCAGCTGATGGACGAGGGTGTGGCCCAGCTCTTTACCTCAAGCCTCAACGGCCGCAAGATTATCGGCACGGTGGGTGCTCTGCAGTTCGAGGTGATTCAGTACCGTCTGGAGCATGAGTATGGCGCCAAGTGCCGCTGGGAGCCCATCTCGATTCATAAGGCCTGCTGGATTCGCAGCGACAACCAAGAGCAGCTGGCCGACTTCAAGCGCCGCAAGCATACCAATATGGCGGTTGATAAGCATGGGCGTGATGTCTTCTTGGCCGATACGAGCTATGCGCTGGCGCTGGCCCAGGAGAACTTTAAGGATATCCAATTCTACTTCACCTCCGAATTCTAAATTTATTGTGATAAGGCTGCATTTGCTGCCTATTGCTTGCGAGCCCCGGATGGGTAGTACCCAAGTACAACCCATCCGGGGCTCACTGCGTTAAGTCGAATTTGCTCCTCTAAAATCAAAAATTTCCTCTATTGCCCCTAAAATAATAATTGCTAATTCTTAACGCTCGGTAAAAAAATCGCGAATGGATAGTACTTGACGTACATCCATTCGCGATTTTTTACAAGCGGCCGCAAGTGCCGCCTTATCACGCCAAATTATAAATTCGGGTTGATCTTAGACCACTCCTCAACGGGAGGAACGATATTCAGGGTTACCAACTCATCGCGCATCTTGCAGAGGTGTGCATAGCTGGCATCGAGCTTGGCGAGCTCCTCGGGGGTACCTACGGGCATCTTATAGGTGCAACCGTTCTGGTCGAGGTTCGTATCCATGGCCATCATGATGTGGTCGTACTTCTCGTTCTTCACATAGGTACCTGCGGGGAAGCGGAACTTCTCACCACCCATCACCGAGCGAATCATCTCAACCGAGAGCTGCGAGGGGCTCTGGAACGACGAACGGCCACGCAGCTTAATGATGGCAGCACCACCCTGCGTTACATCCTTCTTCATCTGCTCCCACTCGGCCTCGGGGAACTCCTCGGTACCGATGATATCGGTCAGCTTGCGACCGGCAACCTCCACCGAGCTGCCGAATACGGCCATCTGCTCGCCGTGACCACCATAGGTAGCGCAACCCTTGATCTGGTTCTGCATAACACCGAACTTCTTGGCCAGGGCGCTCTGCAGACGCGTGGTATCCAGACCGGCCAGCGTCGTAACCTGCGAGGGCTTCAGACCCGAGTAGAGCAGCGTTACAAGACCCGTCAGGTCGGCGGGGTTGAAGATGATTACCACATGCTTCACGTCGGGGCAGTAGGTCTTGATGTTCTTACCCAGCTGCTCGGCGATCTCGCAGTTACCCTTCAGCAGATCCTCGCGCGTCATACCCTCCTTGCGGGGAGCACCACCCGACGAGATGATATACTTGGCATCCTTGAAGGCCTCGGCCACATCGGTCGTAGCCGTAATCGTAGCGCCGTCAAAGCCGCAGTGACGCATCTCCTCGGCCACACCCTCGGGCGAGAATACATCATACAGGCAGATGTTCGAAGTCAGGTTCATCATCAAAGCGGTCTGAACCATGTTGGAGCCAATCATACCGGCGGCACCAACAATCACCAATTTTTCATCCGTTAAAAAAGCCATCTCTATTCTTTTGTCTTAATTCTGTTTAACTTAATGTCCTTGTTTGCAACTCTCTTTTGCTTTGAATTAACCGATAAGCTCCTTATACTGCTCGTCGGTCAGCAGGCCGTCAACCTCCTCGGGGGCGGTCAGGCGCACCTTAATCATCCAACCCTCACCATAGGGATCCTTGTTCACCAATGCGGGATCGGCATCCACGGCGTCGTTGAACTCAACCACCTCACCGCTTACGGGGATAAAGGCGTCGCTCACGGTCTTCACAGCCTCGATCGAGCCGAAGATGTCACCGGCAGCCAGCTCCTCGCCAACGGTCGGCACGTCAACAAAGACGATGTCGCCCAGCTGGCTCTGTGCAAAATCGGTAATGCCCACATAGGCAAACTCACCCTCCACACGGCACCACTCGTGGTCGTTGGAGTACTTCAAATTCGAAGGAATGTTCATAGTTTTATGGTTTTAAGTGATTTGTTTCCTCTGTTTATGCTTCTTCAATCACGCAAATATAGTTGTTATTTTTGTAACAACCACAATTTTTTGCCCGATTTTTTACCCTGCAACCCCAATTTTCTACACTTTAGGGGCCAATTACCCCCTTTGGGGAGGAATCAAAAATTCGATTTCGCGGAACAGATAGCCCCGCACCACCCCGTCGGGATGCTCCACACAAAGTGTGCCGTCGCTCTCCACACGACGAATCAACCCCACAAACTCCTCGCCCGCAGGGAGGCGGAACCGTTGCGGAGCATCGAGCCGATAGAGGCGGGCATGGTAGTCGCATTGCAAGGCCGGAGCACCTCCCGCCCGCAACTGCTCATAACGAAGCATCAGCGCTGCATGCAGCCGCTCGAGCACCTCCTCACGGTCAAACTCGCGCCCCGCAATCTGCACCATCGAGGTCGGATTGGGAAGCGCCGACGAAAACTCTCGGCGATTGACATTCAGTCCGATGCCGACAATTGTGCGGGCGAGCGAATCTCCGGCCAGCGAGTGCTCAATCAGGATGCCGGCCAACTTTCTCTCTTCCACATAGATATCGTTGGTCCACTTGATGCGGGCCTCGATGCCGTACCCCGAGAGCATATCGACCACCCCCAGCGCTACGGCCTGCGAGATAGGAAACTGCTCGCGCACGGCCACAAATCGGGGTTCGAGCACAAGGGAACCGGTGACATCCTGCCCTGCGTGGCTCGACCAGCTGTGTCCGCGCTGCCCCCTCCCCCGGGTCTGGTGCTCGACACCAATCCAATCGCCCTCACGATAGCGGGAGTCGCGCGCCTCGTCATTCGACGACGAAAGGGTATCGAAATGGTAGAAAGACATAAAAATTAGTAATTAGCAATTAGTAATTAGTAATCAGTTATTTCTCATTGCTCATTGCTTATTGCTCATTCCATTGTATTATACGCTTACGCCGAAGTCGCGCAGGGCGTTGTTCAGCGAGGTCTTCTTGTCAGTGGACTCCTTGCGGTGGCCGATAATCAGGGCACACGAAACGCTGTACTCGCCTGCGGGGAACTCCTTTTTGTAGCTTCCGGGGATGACCACGGCGCGGGGCGGCACATAACCCTTGTAGGTCACGGGCTCCGGACCCGTTACGTCGATGATGTGGGTCGAGCCGGTGATGACGACATTGGAGCCGAGCACCGCCTCACGGCAGATGTGGGCACCCTCGACCACAATGGCACGCGAGCCGATGAAGCAGTTGTCCTCGACAATCACGGGAGCCGCCTGCACGGGCTCCAAGACGCCTCCGATACCGACGCCACCCGAGAGGTGAACGTGCTTACCAATCTGGGCGCAGGAGCCTACCGTGGCCCAGGTATCGACCATGGTACCCGTATCGACGTAGGCGCCTATATTGACATACGAAGGCATCAGAATAGCCCCCGGGGCGATGTAGGCTCCGTAGCGGGCCACGGCCTGGGGCACGACACGCACACCCAGCTCCTCGTATCCGTGTTTGAGCTCCATCTTGTCGTACCACTCCAACTCTCCTGCCTCCATTTTACGCATAGGCTGAATCGGGAAGTAGAGGATGATGGCCTTTTTGACCCACTCATTGACCTGCCAGAGGCTCTTTTCGAGGTCGAGGGGCTCGGCGGTGCGGAGTTTTCCCTTGTCCACGAGCTCGACGACGACCTTTACAGCCTCTTGTGTTTGATTATCTTTCAGCAGCTCGCGGTTCTCCCACGCAGCTTCGATTTTTGTTTTCAGTTCGCTGTACATACTCATAAATATAAATTCTCGGGTAAAGATAGGCAAAATCTGTGACAGTTGGCCCATTTGTGGCCAAGTTTTCACGATTTTTTGTATCTTTGCCGCCGGTTAGGTAACTAAGGATAAGGAATTATGAAAGTCTATAAATTTGGTGGTGCGTCGGTAAAGACGGCCGATGGAGTGCGTAACCTGCACAAGATTATTGGCGACGAGGAGCAGCTCTTCGTGATTGTTTCGGCGATGGGTAAGACAACCAACGCCTTGGAGCGTGTCTTCACGGGGCTTCAGCAGGGCGACAAGGAGTCCTCGCTGCGGGAGATTGCCGAGCTTCGGAGCTACCACCAGAGCATCATCGACGATCTGTGGCGTAAGCCGGCGACGCTGCCGGCGGTCGAGAACCTCTTTGCGGAGCTCGAGCAGGTGGCGACCCAAACCGCCTATCGGGCCGAGGATGCCGAGCTGTGGTACGACACGATTGTGGCCTATGGCGAGCTACTCTCGACGACCATCATCTCGGAGTTCCTGAACCGTGTGGGCATCGCCAACGCCTGGATTGATATGCGCAAGGCTCTGCGCACCGAGCAGCGCCATAAAGACGCCGCCGTCGATATGGCAGCCTCGAAGCAGCTGCTTCGCGAGGCCGTGGCGGCCGTTCCCGAGAAGATCTATATCGGTCAGGGCTTTATCGGCGGGGCACCCGACGGCACGACGACGACCTTGGGCCGTGAGGGCTCGGACTACTCGGCGGCCGTGGTGGCCAATATCCTGGGTG
>CAYRPL010000011.1:0-22796 GCA_964426045.1 uncultured Alistipes sp.
AGGGAGAGAATAAGGAGGCTGTTTATGTAGCTATCAATCCCCTTGGTGATGTAAAGCTGAGCTGCGAGTCGTTTGGTAAGGAGGTAAAGCCTGAGACCGATGTTACGCTTGATGTGAAGAAAATTTACAACCTCGGTGAGCTGGAGGCTGCTACTGTATTCTTTGTAGAAGGCGATGCCGATTTTAAGCTCTATACTTGGTCTGGCGACAATAAATTTATGGGAGACTGGCCTGGAACCACTATGACCCAAATAGGTTCTACCAACCAGTACTATGCTGTAATCCCCGATGAGTATGTAGGTGAAACTTTCAATTATATTGTTAACTGGACTGGAGGTCAGACTAAGGACTTAACTGCTAACGAGTTTGCGAGTGGTTATACCTACAGTATTAGTGATCCCGACCCTGAGAATATTACGATTTATCTCAACAATAATTGGAATGTTCAGGATTTGAAAATTCACTCGTGGGAGCCTGCGCTATGGCCTGGTCTGGATTGGAATAGCAGGAAAGCTCCCGATGGTACAATTACGACTGATTGGGGTACCTTCTCATATTGGAATATCGATAAGAATCAGATCGCAACAGATAAGGTAGGTAACCTTTTGATTACCGGTACCGGCAAGCAGACTGCAGACCTTCTCAATGTAAATTATGAGAATGATGTATACTTGCAGTTTGTATACAAAGATGATAAGGATCAGTTGGAGATTTTGTCAACTCCTTATTAGTCTATCTTTACTAAATTTCAAAGGGGCTGTCTAATAAGTCTAATTCTAACGATTTCACCCCCGCCAGAAGTGCATCTGACGGGGGTGATTTTCATTTTTGAGGACTTGTTAGACAGTCTCTTTTTGTCCCTTCAGTCATTCCGAGGAAAGACCGTCAGGTCTGACGTGGGAATCTTATAATTAGAGTGTCGCGTGTGAACACACTCCTCCGCCCCCACGGGGCGCCTCCCCGAACTTAGGGGAGGAGTATATAAAGATCCCCACGTCGGGCTAACGCCCTCCTCGGGATGACTGAAAGATTGTTGTGGTTTGAGCGTGGTAGGGGCATTAGGGCAATTCACAATTCATAATTCATAATTCACGATTTTCCTAATTAAGAACACCTCCTATAATTCCCAAAATACCAGGGCTGAGAAAACTGAGAAAACTGAGAGTACTGAGAAAATTGGAGGGTCCTCATTACTCATTTCTCATTCCTAATTCCTAATTCCTAATTCCTAATTGCTCATTGCTCATTGTATCAAACCAAAAACGAGCAACATAAGCTGCTCGTTTTTAGTTAATTACTAATTGGAAAAGGGCTACTTCTTGGTGTAGAGGAAGCGGCGGATTTTCTTGGTCGGGGTGCGGACAAAGTCCTCCTTCTCCTCGAAGATCTCGGAGATGCGCGAGAAGCGGTTAACCTTACCATTCACATACTCAACCAGCTCCTTCATCAGCTCCTCTTTCTTCTCGTCGAAGGCCTTGCACTTGATATCCCACTCGGCTTTCCACTCACCCTTCTTGGTATCCCACTCGGCCTTCCACTCCTCGAATTTAGCCTCCAGGGCCTCGGTATTGAAGTGGACAAGAGCCACCAGATGACCACCCTTCTCGGTAACCACCGAGTCGGCAACGAAGGGGTGGGAGTTGAGCACGCTCTCGATATCCTCGGGGTAGATATTCTCACCGCTGGGGCCGACAATCATATTCTTCAGGCGGCCACGGATATATACCCAGCCATCCTTATCGAACTCCGCGAGGTCGCCCGTGCGGAACCAGCCATCCTCGGTGAAGACCTCCTTCGTAGCCTCGGGGTTTTTATAGTAACCCAGCATCACACTCGGAGTCTTGGCCACCAGCTCACCCAAGCCCGTATTGGGGTCTTTGTTGATAATCTTCAGCTCGACCTGCGGAGCTGCGGGGCCCGTAGAGCCGAGGCGCACCTTCGAAGGGATGGCACCCGCCAGCAACGGAGCCGTCTCGGTCAGGCCATAGCCGATGGCATAGTTCACCTTAGCCTCCAGCAGGAAGCGCTCGGTATTGCGGTCGAGCTTGGCGCCGCCGATACCGAGGAAACGGATACGGCCACCGAATACCTTATTGAGTTTCTTACCGGCGATGCCATGAAGGTATTTGCGCATGAATCCCACCTTATAGAGGCTGCGCAGCAGGGCATTCGAGGTAAACTTGGCCAGCACCTGCGAGCGGTAGATCTTCTCGATAACCAGGGGCACAATCAGCAGCAACGTGGGGCGCACCTTCTTCAGGGCGGGCATCAGCACAGCTGCCGTAGGGGGACGATCCAGGTAGACAACCTTCGAGCCACAAGCGTAGGCGTAGAGCAGACCAATCGAGCTCTCGTAGGTGTGCGACAGAGGCAGCACCGAGAGGAAGACATCCTCCTCGTTGACGGGGAAGAGTTCGTAGTCGATATCACACTGGGCACAGATGGCCTTGTGCGAGAGCATCACGCCCTTGGGCGACGAGGTCGTTCCTGAGGTGTAGATGATGGCGGCCAGGTCTTCGGGCTTGGGACTTCCGATTTCGCCCTGCTCCTTGACACGCTGGGCCAGGGGTTTGAGACTCTTGGTACGAATCACGATATTCATCGTATCGACCGTCTCCTTCGAGAGTTTGGTAAAGAGTTTGTCGGAGGTCAGCAGCGCCTTCACCTCGGCGTGCTTGAGAATCATATCGAGCTCCTCACCCGAGAAGTCGGGCAGAATGGGGACTACCACCATGCCGGCAGCCGTTACGGCCAGGTAGCAAACGCCCCAGTTGGGCATGCTGCTACTCAAAAGGGCCACCTTATCTCCGGGTTTGAGGCCGGCGCTGACCAGCAACTCCTGCACCTGACGGGCTCGCTTGCCCACCTCTTCGTAGGTTACCTCTTCGCCATCGAGCATGTGGAATGCCACGCGAGAGGGGAACTGCTCCACACTGTTGTTCAGGAGCTCGTAAAGGGTTTTAGCACTCTTCATTTTCATTCGTATAACTGCACCAGAGGCACGTTTTGTTGAGAAAAGTATGCCTTTCATGTGCAAATTTGGCACAAATGTACGAAAAATTCCGTAAAAAACACTACTTTTGAGCAAAAATAGCGATGATTGAGGCAGAAGAGATAAAACAATGCATGCTCGATGCGGGTTTCGATGCGGTGGGAATTACGTCAGCCGAGCCCCTCAAGATGGCCCAAGAGGGCTTTCTGAAGTGGTTGGGGGCGGGATGTCACGCCTCGCTGGGCTACTTAGAGCGCAACATCGAAAAGCGCTTCGATCCTGCGCAGTTGGTCACCGGCACCCGGAGCGTGGTGGTGGGGCTCGTGAACTACAAGAGCCGCTACTCCTCGGCCTACCCCCAAGAGCACCGTACACGCATCGCCTCCTATGCCCTGACAACCGACTATCACACCACCATTCGCCGCATGTTGCAGCAGGCGCTCACCGCCCTGCAACAGCACTACCCCACCCTCACGGGGCGCGGCTTTGCGGACTCGGCTCCGCTGGCCGAGAAGAGCCTGGCCGTGCGGGCCGGATTGGGGTGGATTGGGCGGCAATCGCTACTTATCAACCCCACCTTCGGGAGCTCGATTCTGCTGGGCGAGCTGCTTCTCTCGGAGCCCTGTGACCACTACGACGCACCCTTTACGGAGAGCCGCTGCGGCAGTTGCCGGGCCTGCATCGACCACTGCCCTGCGGGAGCCATCAAAGAGAATCGCACCATTGATGCACGGCACTGCATCGCCTGTCGCACCATCGAACAGAGTGAGGGTGAAAAGGGTTCGCTGCACGGATGGATCTTTGGCTGCGAGGAGTGCCAGAGCTGCTGTCCGCACAACGCTCGCAGCCCCTTAGCCACCCACCCCGCTTTTCAGCCCTCGATTGACCCCCTAAACCTCGACCGTGAGCAGTGGCTGAAGCTGACCGACGAAGAGTTTTCTGTACGCTTCAGCCACACACCCCTCAGCCGAGCGGGCTTGAAGCGACTGCAAGAGGCGGCTTTACATAATGAGCAATGAGAAATGAGTAATGAGCTATGCTTGTCAGGAGATTGCCACGGTCGCTTCGCTCCCTCGCAATGACTGAATACAAACTAAAAACGAGTCGTTTAAGCGACTCGTTTTTAGTTAATTGCTCATTTCTCATTGCTCATTTCTCATTGAGTACAACTCAATTTCTCGCAGACCGAGAAGCAACTCTTTGGTGGTCATGGCACGTTTTCCGGCCATCTGAATCTGTTCGATATGCACCCAGCCATCCGAGCAGGCGACCTTCAGGGTTGAGCGGCCATCGCTTTGGAGTGTTCCACAAGCAAGGCCGTGCCCGGCCGGCTGAAAGGTGGCAAAGAGAATCTTAGCCGAGCTCTCGTCAGCCCCCTCTTTATAAATAGGTGTCCAGGCCGCAGGATAGGGCGAGAGGCCTCGCACCAGATTGACAATGCGCTCGCCCGACCACGACCAATCGATGCGGCCATCCTCCTTGAAGATTTTAGGGGCGGGGCGCAGCGTATTTTCGTCGATATGTGCCTGCTCAATGGGGTTCACCTCCCCCGCAGCCAACTTATCCACCGTTTCGAGTACCAATCCCGTACCGGCCGTCATCAACTTTTCGTACATCGTACCAATCGTATCTCGCTCACCGATGGGCATCTTAAGCTGGCCGATGATAGCCCCCTTGTCAATCTCATGGTTCAGCAGAAAGGTGGTGACTCCGGTCTCACGGTCGCCGTTGATGATGGCCCAATTGATGGGTGCGGCACCTCGGTACTCGGGCAGCAGCGAGGCGTGCAGATTGAAGGTTCCCAGGCGGGGCATAGCCCACACCACCTCGGGCAGCATACGGAAGGCGATAACAATCCCCAAGTCGGGTTGCAGGGCCCGCAGTTGCTCGACAAAGGCCTCGTCGCGCAGTTTCTCGGGTTGCAGAATCTTAAGACCCAACTCGCGGGCTGCCACCTTCACGTCGCTCTCGTGAATCTTACGACCGCGACCGGCCGGTTTATCGGGTGTCGTAACTACCGCCACGACATTGTAGCCCCCCTCGACGAGGGCCTTCAGCGAGGGCACCGCAAACTCGGGGGTACCCATAAAGATAATTCGTAACTCTTTGGGATTCATTGAACAGACTATTTCTCCAACTTTGCCAAACGCTTAGCCTCGCGACGCTCCTTTCTACGCTCCTTGAAGGCCTTCCACTTGCCGATATACCAATCCAGGTCCAGCAGACCCGAGTCGTTGGTCGCCTGGTAGGTCAGGTAGAGGGCAATGGGGGCCAGAATAAAGGCCGAGAGCCACATACCGTAGATAGCCTCCCAGGTTCCCTCCTTGGCCATCTTTTCGCCCGAGAGCGAGATGATGTAGTAGATTACGAAGAAGATTATCGAAATCACAATCGGCATACCCAGACCACCCTTGCGGATGATGGCACCCAGCGGGGCTCCAATCAAAAAGAAGATCATAATCGAGATGGGCAACGAAATCTTGCGGTGCCACTCCACCTTGCTGCGGTAGAGGTGGTTGAGCGACTCCTTGGCGGCACTCTCGTCGAAATTGAACATGCCGCGCGAACTCTTGGCCGCATTGCGGGCTCGATCCCACACCCGCTCGGCATCGCGCGTTGAGAGCACGGCTATCGAATCCATCGCCTCAACCGGTCGAAATCCCTCCTTGCTGTACATCAAGCTGTCGGGCAGAGCCAGCACCGTATTGTCCTTCGAGAAGATATGCTCCTTCAGCAGAGGCTCGTAGGAGCGTGTGGTGGCCGTATTGACCGTCTGCTCCAACTCGCCAATCACCTGCTCGAGCTCGGCGATATTCTTGGTCTGCTCGTTGTTGTAGAGTTCGGCATCGGTACGGGCCATATCGAAGCCCTCCATCGGGATATTGAGTTTCTGAATATCGAAGATGTGGCGACTCAGGGCACTCTTCGAGTACCACTTCTGCGAGCTGCGCGATTGGTCGTAGGTCTCTCCGTTATAGAGCGTTACACGCAGGAACTTCTTGTCATCCGACAGGCGGATATAGCCCGAGTCGGCCATAGTCGTGGTCATCGAACCATCCGACGAGCGGTTGTCATAAATCAGCACATCGGTCAGCAGACCCGTCTCGGGGTCCTGGCGGCCGACACGGATGCTCATATCGTCGATACCGTTGAAAAAGAGGCCATCCTGGAACTCCAAGGTCTGCTTCTGCTGGCGAATATCGTAGCGCAGGCTGTACATCTGGCGATAGGAGTAGGGAACCAAGTTGTTGGCCAAAAAGAAGCTGCCTATAGCCATGATACCCACAGCCACAATCAGGGGTTTCATAATCTTGGGCAGCGACATACCGGCCGACTTCATGGCCAGCAACTCGTAGTTCTCGCCCAAGTTACCCATGGTCATAATGGCTGCCAACAACATCACCAACGGAAGGCCCATCGGCAACATCGTAATCAGGGCGTAGCCCAGCAGTTCGAGGATGATACTCATGCTGAGTCCCTTTCCGACCAACTCGTCGATAAAACGCCACAAGATGTTCATCAGCAGGATGAACATGATGATAAAGAAGGTCATCACCAGCGGCCCGAGGTAGGACTTCAGTACAAGTCTGTGTATCGTTTTCAAATCGAAAAAGCCTTTTTAATGCGCAAATTTACTGCGCAAAGATAGTAAAATTACCGAAACTTTCACACCTGCGAGCACCAAAGTAAGGGTAAATATGATGGCTGCCCCCGAAGGGAGCTCCCACTGATAGCTCGCCCAAAGCCCTACAAGGTTTCCAAAAAGAGCCACTAAGGGGGCTAAAAGTAGGATTCTGCGGTAGTCACGGGTCAGCGTATTGACAATCACAACCGGCAGGGTCAAAAGCGACAAGAGCAACACAATGCCCATGATGCGAATCGAGAGGACAATGGCCAGCGCCATCAGGGCCGCCATCAGGTAGCTCACCAGACGGGTCGGAATCCCCTGCGAGCGGGCAAAGTCTCGATCAAAGGCGGTGTAGATAATCGGGCGGTACCACACAAGGGCCCCCACCACCAAAAGGAGGCACAAAAGCCCCAGAGCCCGCACATCGCCCGTGGTGACGGTGACGATGCTGCCAAAGAGGTAGCTCGACAAATCGCCCGACGTATAGCCCGGTCGGAGGCTCATAAAGAGGGCTCCGACAGCCATGCCGACCGACCAGATGATGCCGATGGCCGAGTCCTCGCGAATGTGCCCCCGCTCACCGGCCCACTCGATACCCAAGGCCGAGAGGATAGCAAAGAGCGTAGCCCCGAGAATCGGATTCAGACCCAGATAGAAGGCGATACCCAGGCCGCCGAAAGAGGCGTGCGTAATTCCTCCGGCCAGGAATACCATGCGGCGGCAGACCACATAAGTACCGACCAGGCCGCAGACCACCCCCGCAAGCAGCGAGGCCCACAAGGCGTTTTGCAGGTAGCCATATTGGAGTATATCGCGAAAAAAATCCATCATTAACCGCTTTGAGAGGGGCAAAGATACGAACTTTTTCTGGTAAATTATGTATCTTTGCCCCATAATTGCAAGAACAAAACTCTTTATGAATGCACGAAAGGTCAGTTTTCATACCCTGGGCTGCAAGCTCAACTTCTCGGAGAGCTCGACCCTGGCCCGCCAATTCGAGCAGGGGGGATTCGAGCGCGTGACTTCGGAATGTGATGCCGACATCTGCGTCATCAACAGCTGCTCGGTTACCGAGCATGCCGACAAGAAGTGCCGCAACCTGATTCGCCGTATCCACCGTCGCAACCCCCGAGCCATCATCGCCGTTACGGGCTGCTACGCCCAGCTCAAGCCCGAAGAGATTTCCAAAATTGAGGGTGTTTCCATTGTGTTGGGCAACAATGATAAGGGCGATTTGTATGAGCGCACGGTGCGTCTTTCGCGCTCGTCGCCCGTCGAGGTCTACTCATGCGATGTGGATTCGCTCACCCGCTTCTTTGCCGCCTTCTCGTCGAGCGACCGCACGCGCACCTTCCTCAAGGTGCAGGATGGCTGCGACTACTGCTGCGCCTACTGCACGATTCACTACGCCCGCGGTTCGAGCCGCAACATGCCCATTGCCAACCTGGTCGAAGAGGCCCGACAGATTGCCGCCGGCGGCCAGAAAGAGATTGTTATCACGGGTGTCAATACAGGTGACTTCGGCCGCACAACGGGCGAGAGCTTCTTGGACCTGCTCAGAGCGCTGAACCAGGTCGAGGGGATTGAGCGCTACCGCATCTCATCGATCGAACCCAACCTTTTGACCGACGAGATTATCGACTTCTGCGCCTCGTCGCCCAAGTTCCAGCACCACTTCCACATTCCGTTGCAGAGTGGCTCAAACTACATTTTGGAGCGCATGGGTCGCCGCTACACGGCCGAGCGATTTGCCGAGCGTATTGCCCGCGTGCGCGAGCGGATGCCCGACGCCTTTATCGGTATCGACGTCATTGTCGGCTTCCCGGGCGAAAAGGAGGAGCACTTCATGGAGAGCTATCGACTCTTGGAGCGTGTCAATGCCTCGTTTCTGCACATCTTCCCCTTCTCCGAGCGCCCCGGGACTCCGGCTGTCGAGTTATCCGGCAAGGTGCAGTCGTCGGTGGCCACCGAGCGTGTGGAGCGTCTGGAAGAGCTCTCCAAGCGCCTGCACGGCGACTTCTGCCGCCAGGGGGTAGGACAGACGCAGGAGGTGCTGTTCGAGAGTACGCTGCGCGGAGGGATGATGACCGGATTTACAGGCAACTACCGCCGCGTCAAGGTCCCCTATGAGCGCAAGTACATCAACACCATACAGCCCGTAAGGCTCCTGGAGATGGATGAAAACCACGACCTTTTGGGTGAAATTATCGAACCATAGCCCCAAAACAGCAAAAAAAGCGGGATTGAAGTTTGAAAAACTGCCAAGGTTTTATACCTTTGTAGAGTGTAATGCAGACTATTAAAATTTGTCAGCGACTATGAACGGTATCAGAAAACGAGTGACGGTGGGCTTTTTGAGTATCGTCTGCCTGCTCTTCTTCTCGGGTATGCTCTCCTTTTTGGAGCTTAATGTATTGAGCCGCGATACGGGCGAAATTCTGAAGGCCAACCGCCGCAACATCGAGCTGGCCAAAGAGATGCTCGATGCCGCCCACGAGCAGAGCATGGCCTTTGTGCGCCTCTCGCTCTACGGCCAGGTGCAGTACGATTCGCTCTGCCGGGTCGGCATGGAGCACCTGGAGCGCACCTTGGCTGTGGCCCGCGAAGAGGCTTCCGACAAGAGCTTTTTGGATTCTTTAGCCTTTACGACCACCGAGCTGCGCCTGCTGACCGACCGTGTGCTGGCCGCCATGGCCGAGCAGCGGGCCCACCAACAGCGTCTGGCCGTCGAGGCCGAGCAGCGCCGTCTGCTGCTTGCAACCGACTCTTTAGCTCCCATAACGGCCGATACGCTGGCCGTCGAACAGCCGCTCAATGAGGATATATACACACACGAAGCCAACTTGGCTGACCAGGCGGCTCACGAGCGTCTCTACCGACGACTCACAGCCGCCATCCAGGACTACATGACCTCGGCTCAGAGTTCGTTGGCACCACGCACCGAGCAGCTCAGAAGAAATGCCTACCGAGCCGTAACGCCGGTCTTGATTTCGCTGCTGGTGATGATTGCCATTGTGCTGCTGCTCTACTACTTCATGCTGCTCTACTGCGTCAATCCGATTTTGAAGATCAACCGCTCGCTGGGCGACTGGCTGCAGTTCCGCATACCCTTCCGCCCCAAGGGGGATTTCCGCGACGAGCTGCAGGAGATCAACGAGAAGATCGAGACGCTGATTAACACCCAAAAACAACCCCAAAACAACCGATAATCGGGATGCGCTTTCACATCGTCATACGCTACATCGGCTTTGTGCTGCTGATATTCGCAGCCTTCATGCTCCTCTCGGCCGGCATCGCCTGGCTCTCGGGGCCCGATTCGTCGTACTATCCCCTGCTGCTCTCGGCCCTGCTGACCGCCCTGCTGGGGCTCTTCCCGATGATTTTTGTGGGTCGCACCGACCAAATCAGCAGCAAGGAGGGCTACTGCATCGTGGTAGGTTCGTGGCTTGTAGGTTGCGTAGTGGGTATGTTCCCCTATCTGATGTGGGGCGGCGAGTTTACGCTCATCAACGCCTGGTTCGAGAGTGTTTCGGGCCTTACAACCACCGGAGCCTCGATTCTGACCGATATCGAAGCTCTGCCGCGCGGCCTGATGTTCTGGCGCATCTCGTCGGCCTGGGTGGGCGGTATCGGTGTGGTGATGTTTGCCCTGCTGATTCTCCCCTCGATGGGTCGCTCGAAGAAGGTGCTCTCGAATGTCGAACTCTCGGCCGTATCACACGACGACTACCACTACCGCACCCAGCGCATTGTCCAGATTCTTATCTTTGTCTACCTCTGTCTGACGGCGGGCTCTACCCTGCTGCTCAAGTTCTCGGGCCTGAATTGGTTCGATGCCCTGACGCACGGCATGTCGGCCTCGGCCACCTGCGGATTCGGCACCAAGAACCTCTCGATTGCCTACTTCAACTCCTCGTTAGTCGAGCTGGTACTGATGGGTACGATGATTGTGGGCGGTATCCACTTCGGGCTGATTTACGCCACGCTGGTTGGCAGTCGAGCCAACATCTGGCGCTCGGAGGTGACTCGCTCCTACTTCATCTTCCTGGCCACGGGAGGTCTGCTCGTCACCCTGAGTCTCTGGATTTCGGGCATCTACCCCGACTTTGGCTCCTCGCTGCGCCACGGAATGTTCCAATTTGTCGCCCTGACGACCACCACCGGATTCTCAACCGCCGACACCAACCTCTGGACCTCGTTTGCCATCATTCTGCTGATTTTTGGTTCGATTATCTGCGCCTGCGCCGGTTCGACCTCGGGAGGTATCAAGATGAACCGTCTGATTTTGGCCTTCAAGATGCTTGTGGCCCGTCTGAAGCGCCAACAGCACCCCAACGCCATTATCCGCGTGAGAATGGATGGCGTGTTGCAGGAGGATGAGGTGGTCCATACGGCCATGATCTTTATTGTCACCTACTTTGTTCTGATGTTGGTGGGTACGCTGATAAACACCTTGTTCGGTGCCGACCTGCTGACCGGCTTCTCGTCGGCTGTTGCCTGTCTGGGTAACGTCGGGCCCGGATTTGGCGAGGTGGGTTCGATGAGCAACTACGCTGCGCAGCCCGCCGTGCTGAAGTTCTCAGACACGATGCTGATGCTCTTCGGTCGTCTGGAGATTTTTGGATTGATACAACTCTTCTTTATCAAATGGTGGAGATGATGAAAAAGTCGTTGAGATATACCCTTGCACTCCTCTTTGGCCTAGCACTCTTCGAGGGCGCTACGGCCCAGGAGTTGCGTCCCCGCATCGAGGGGCTGGAGCGTGATTCGGCCTATATGTCCCTGCTGAAGGCCGAGCAGCAGCTGGCCCTCAGGGTCGATTCGCTGAACGAGCAGATCGGCATCTGCCGCGAGCGCTACCAGAGCAATGAGCACGGGCGCGAGCAGCTGGCAGAGCAACTGCTCGGACTCGAGAGCGAACTAATGAAGGCGGGCAGCCGTCGCCGTCAGCTTGGCGGACAACTCTCGACCATCGAGCAGGAGTGGCTCCTCAAGCACCACGACGCCACCCCCGCCGTCGCTGCCCCCACAGTCCACGCAGCCTCGAGCGAGCGGAACTACAACCTCGAACCCCGCCGGCGGATGCTGGTACACAATGCCTGCTTTAAGGGTGAATTGCGGGCCGAGGATTACGAGCATCTGCTTCAGGTGCAGAAGCAGGAGTCATCGGCTTCGGCCTTAGTCGAGGCCTATGCCGAGAACTATGCCCACCTGATGGAGCTGCAGCAGGCCCACCGCACCACCACCGAGCAGAGGGTGGCCGACTCGCTCTACGATGAGATGGAGAGTACGCTGGCCCGGCAGCGAGCCATCGACGACTCGCTGTCGAGTTGCTGGGGCGGCATCTTCGACCAAAAGGGCTACGCCTACGCCTACCTGCTCGACCGCATGGGTATCACCGCCCTGCTGGAGTTGCAAATCGAGCGACTGAACGAGGCTCGCCGCAAGGCCGGTGCGCAGCAGGGGCTCTACGCCTCGGATGCACTGGCAACCTACATCATCGAGAAGCGTGCCCTGGTGCAGTGCGAGATGGAGCTCTCGACCGCCTTCTCGCTTGCCGAAGCCCGCGATTCACTGAGTCTCGAGGCCGGCTATTTAGCCTCGGCGGACTACCGCCTGCCCCGTATCGAGCCGGAGCGTCGCCACCTGCTCGACTACCAGAATATCGACTTCCCCAAGAAGGTGAGCTATACGGCCTACACCGTTCCGGCATGTACGATTTACGAGAGCGGCACCATCTACCGCATCCGCCTCATGGATTCAAAATACCGCCAGCAGGCCGAGGTGTTCCGTGGCGTGGAGCCTCTCTACCTGTTGCGCTCGGGCGACCGCTACATCTACTTTACGGGGGGCTTTGCCTCGGCGGCCGAGGCTGCCATAGCCCGCGAGCTGCTGCTCAAAAAGGGCTTCCGAGCCCCCGAGATTGTCTGCTGGGAGGATGGCGAGAAGCGCGAAGTGGATGCCACCGAGAGTTCGACCCGCTATCGGATTGAGATTTCGGATATCGAGCGGTTGAGCGACGAGCTGAAGACGCTCATCGGTCTGCAGGCCCCCGACCAAGAGATTGCCCGTGTGGGGAGCACCTACATCGTCGGAGGGTTTGACCTCAAGGAGCAAGCCGAGCAGCTGGCCCGCGAGATTCGCATCACCGACTCTTCCGCCACCGTGCGTGTAAGCGAGGAGTAAGCTATTGGGGGGGGCAAACCCGAAAGGGTGAGCAAAGAATAACCCCCAAAATAGAAAAGTTAGAAAATTTTTTTAATCGAAAAATTATCCCTATCTTTGGGAGTGTAATAACAGATTGCCTATGATTACCATTGTTGTTTTGATTCTGCTGGCCCTGCTCTTTTTGTTGGCCGAATTGGTGTTGCTTCCGGGTGTGACGATTGCCGGCATCATTGCCTTAGTCTGTGGCGGAAGTGCCATCTACCTCTCCTTTGTCGATTTCGGAACCCAGGTCGGCTGGATTGTTGTGGCAGCCGAGGTGGTGCTCTCATGCCTTACTATAGTGCTCTCGCTGCGCTCGAAGACCTGGCAGCGCTTTGCCTTGCGTCAGCAGGTGACCTCCGCAGCCTCGGAGCCTATCGAGAGCCGGGTGGCTATCGGCAAACGAGGTAAGACCCTCTCGCGCCTCTCGCCGATGGGCAAGGTCGAAATCGAGGGACAAATTTACGAAGCCAAGCTCCTGAGCGGCTATGCCGACCCCCACTGCGAGGTCGAGGTTGTGGGCTACGAGAACAGCAATGTCGTGGTGAAAATTATTTAACCAAAAATTTGAGATAGTATGGAGATGGGATTTTTAGTCTTAGCCCTCTTTTTGGGTTTTATAGCCCTGTGGCTGATTTTTTACTTTATTCCGATGGGCCTCTGGTTCTCGGCCCTGGTGTCGGGTGTGCACATCAGTCTGCTGCAGCTGGTGCTGATGCGCTGGCGTAAGGTACCCCCTTCGACCATCGTTTCGTCGATGATTGAGTCCACGAAGGCGGGTCTGAAGCTCAACCCCAACGAGTTGGAGGCCCACTACTTAGCCGGAGGTAACGTTACGAGTGTGGTTCATGCGCTGGTTTCGGCCCAGAAGGCCAATATCATGCTCGACTTCAAGATGGCCACGGCCATCGACCTGGCGGGCCGCGATGTATTCGAGGCCGTGCAGATGTCGGTAAACCCAAAAGTCATCAATACGCCCCCCGTGGCCGCTGTGGCCAAGGATGGTATTCAGCTCATCGCCAAGGCGCGTGTGACGGTGCGAGCCAATATCAAACAGCTGGTCGGAGGTGCCGGTGAGGAGACCGTGCTGGCCCGTGTCGGCGAGGGTATCGTCTCGTCAATCGGTTCGGCCGAGTCCCACAAGATTGTGCTGGAGAATCCCGATTCGATTTCGCGCGTGGTGCTGGACAAGGGTCTGGATGCCGGTACGGCCTTTGAGATTCTCTCGATTGATATCGCCGATATCGACGTCGGCAAGAACATCGGAGCCCAGTTGCAGATGGATCAGGCCGAGGCTGACAAGAATATTGCCCAGGCCAAGGCCGAGGAGCGTCGTGCCATGGCCGTAGCCCTGGAGCAGGAGAATAAAGCCAAGGCTCAGGATGCCCGTGCCAAGGTGATTTTGGCTGAGGCCGAAGTACCCCTGGCCATGGCCGAAGCCTTCCGCAACGGCAACCTCGGAATCATGGACTACTATAAGATGAAAAACGTGATGGCCGATACGCAGATGCGCGAGTCGATTGCCACCCCGCAAAAGAAGTAGGGATATCGCGACTGAGCCGTATAGAGGTCACCAGAAGACCCAAGCATATACAAAACAAGGGCCTGTCTAACAATTAAAAAATGTTAGGCAGGCCCTCTGTTTTGTGGAGAATACCAGGGTCGAACTGGTGGGCAAGCCCACCTTGTTGTTTTTGACACCTCCCCAGCCCTCCTGAAAGGAGGGAGCAAAGAGGTCACCAGCGGACCCAGGCATTTGCAAAACAGAAGGACAACCTTTTGAGTTGTCCTTCTGTTTTGTGGAGAATACCAGGGTCGAACTGGTGACCTCTTGCATGCCATGCAAGCGCTCTAGCCAACTGAGCTAATCCCCCATTGCGGTTGCAAAGGTAGTAAAAAAATCGTTTCGTGCAAATTTTTTTTACAAAAATTTCTACTTATTATGCAATCCACACAGCACATATTCACCCAATAGGCTAACAATCAGCCAAATAGCAGAAGCTCATTTTTTCTTACAGAAACTACTTCGTTACACGGAAGTAGTCCAAATCGATGCGGCCTCCATCATTTTTCTTGATTTCGGCCGTGGCATAGTAGCCCAGTTTGGCGCCAATCCACTTTCCCTCGCGGGCCGTGAAGGGCTGACCAAAAGGCCGGAACTGCTTGCCGTTGGTGCTAAAGGAGAATTGGCAGACCATGGCAGGTGTTCCGTCGGCATTTAGCTGCTGCTCGATACGGCAGCGAAGCCACAGGTCGCATTGCGCCAACTCGCATCGTGCCACCTCCTGCTCGTTAGCCCCCTTATCAGCCTTTCGGTTCACGGAGTACACCAGGTAGGTTTTGCCATCGCGCCGCTCAAATCCGAGCGTTGCGTAGTCGAGGCCCATAACCACCAGACCCGCCCGATCACCATCGTAGGAGCCATGGAAGGTTGCCCGGGTGGTTATCGTGGCACTTGGGGCCGTCACCTTTTGTAGCAGCAGGTTGGGGGCATGCCAGAGGTTATGAGCGCCCTCAAGTTTTTGGCAGTCGAGGCGCAGAAGTCCCTGCGAAGGATTCGTAAAGCACCAACCCGTTTGGGGGTTGGCGTGCCACTGCCACTGCAAACCTAAGCGGTAGTCCGAAAACTCGTCGCTCTCGGCCGGAGCCATCTTTTCACCCTCACCCGCAGGTTTACGGAAGCTCTCGACAGGCTCTCCAATGCCGTCGTTATCTCGGTCTACACCCATAGTGCACCAATCATCCTCACCCCACTGCATGGGTTGCAGGTGAACCACACGGCCATAGGCATACATATCGACAAAGTGCATAAACCAGCTCTCACCGGCCGTATCCTCGACCCAGCCGCCCTGGTGGGGCCCGGGGATGGAACTGCATCCCTGGTGCAGTACCTTGCGGCACTCATAGGGGCCATAGGGCGAGCGGGAGCGGAGCACCAGCTGCCAACCGGGCTTCACGCCACCGGCCGGAGCGAAGATATAGTACCAGCCGTTTCGCTTATAGAACTTCGGGCCCTCGACGGTCGGATGTTCATTGTGTCCGTCAAAGACCAGCACCTCGGGGCCGACGATACGCTCACCGTCGGGCGAGAGTTCGGCCACCGAAAGCACGCTCTTGAATCCGGCTCGCGAACCGGCCCAGCCGTGGACCAGGTAGGCACTGCCATCCTCATCCCACAGGGGGCAGGTATCAATCATTCCCTTGCCGGCAAGTACCAAGTGGGGCTTGCTCCACTCGCCGCGCGGATCCTGCGTCTTAACCATATAGATTCCGAAGTCGGGGTCGCCCCAATAGATATAGAACCAACCCTCGTGATAGCGAATTGAGGGGGCCCAGACACCATCGCCATGGGCCGCCTTATCGAAGTGCTCACGGGGCGTAAGCTCTCGAAGGGCATGGCCCACCAGCTCCCAATTCACCAGGTCGGTGGAGTGGAGAATCGGAAGTCCCGGCACGCAGTTGAACGACGAGGCGGTCATCCAATAGTCATCGCCCACACGCACTACATCGGGATCCGAGTAATCGGCATAGAGTATCGGATTTTTATAGGTTCCATCCCCCTGGTCGGCCATCCAGACCGCCTGGGCCGAGAGTTGAAAGCTCGCAGAGAGGAGCAGTAAGGTCAGCAGAATTTTTTTCATCTTTATTTGCTTTGTATCATCATACTTCTATAGGTTTCCAATTGGCTGCGAACAGCCTGCAGTCGCTCGAGCGAGGGGGACCAACTATCGTAGAACTGTTCGGAGCCCGTCTTTTTATAGAATACGTTGTCGATGGTGTAGTCGGCCCGCTCCTCCGCAGTCAGCTCATAGGACCAGCTGACACGCCCCGAGCGGTCGGCTCCACGCCCCGTACACCCCGACTCGGCATAGTAGACAGCCCCTTTGCGGGCCGAGTCGTGCCAATCACGCCACCCCTCAGGCATAATCGGAGCATCCAGCTCACAATCCATCCAGACGGTGCGGGCGGTCGATTTCCAGGGACGCCCGAGGTAGAGTTTCGTCACCTCGGGGGCAGCGGTAAGGCGGCAGCGATGGAACAGATAGCCATATTTGTTGCGCTCGGTGGTCGAGGCGGCTGTGACATAGCTGTCGCTCTTGGCCCGAATCTCGCACTCCTCGAACCAGACAATCGAGGGGCCGAAGATAAAGTCGGTCGTACCCTCGATGTAGCTCTCGACAACACAAACGCGCGAGACATAACCCTTCGTAAAGAAGGTGTCCTGGTTACCCACAAGGCGGCAGCGGTCGATCCAGATGCGGTCGCCGCGCGTCTCGAGTGCCACGGCCTGACCCGCCCCCAGCGGGGCTTCGTTCACAATCTCCAACCCCTGAAGGTAGACATCATCGGCCTGAATCGAGAGGGTCCAGGTATCGTAGGTCGTCATCTCGTGGCCATCCCTCATGCGCCCCGTATGGTCATCCCACACGATGCGGGGCAGCGCTCCATCCTCAGTGGCAAGACCCACCAAACAGAGTTTATCCTTATAGACATCCAGGGTCAGTTTCTCGCGATACTCACCCGGGGCCACAAAGACCACACGCCACCCCTCGGGTTTTGAGGGCAGGGCATCAAAGCACTCCTGAATTGACGAAAAATCGCCCCCTCCGGTGCAATCCACCAGATACCAATCGCGCTCCTGGGCCCGAAGACCCAAGAGCGACGAAAGCGACAGAAGGAGCACAAAAAGTCTCCGCATAGAATTACAAATTAAAGAGTTACACCCGTCTTAAAGATGGCTATTTCCTTAAATCCTACTACTTCGTGTTTTAGTTTTTGGCCATTGACCGTTCGCAGAATCTTCTCGATGAATTGGCGCAGCACCACCTCGGGCTCCTTATCCTCGAGCATCTCTCCGGCATTGAAGTCAATCCACCCCGACTTAAAGGCTGCCAGCTGCGAGTTTGTGGCCACCTTCATTGTCGGCACAAAGGCTCCGAAGGGGGTTCCGCGACCCGTCGTGAAGAGGACAATCTGACAACCCGACAGGGCCAGAGCCGAGGCGGCCACCAGGTCGTTGCCCGGAGCCTGCAACAGGTTCAAGCCGGTACGCTGAATCGGGTCGGCATAGCCCAGCACATCTACCACGGGCTGTGCACCACCCTTCTGCACACAACCCAAGGACTTCTCCTCGAGGGTTGTGATGCCACCCTTCTTATTACCGGGCGAGGGATTTTCGTAAATCGGCTGGTCGAAGCGTCGGAAGTAGCCCTTGAAGTCGTTAATCAGCGAGACCGTATCGTCGAAGATTTTTCGGTCTTTGGCCCGATCCATCAGGATAGTCTCGGCGCCAAACATCTCGGGAACCTCCGTTAGGATGGTCGAGCCACCCTGCGCAATGAGCCAATCCGAGAAGAGGCCCACCAGCGGGTTGGCCGTGATACCCGAGAAGCCATCCGAACCTCCACACTTCAGACCCACCTTCAGGTAACTTAACGGCAGAGGCTGTCGCCTATCCGAGCGGGTCAGCTCGACCAACTCGCGGCAAATCTCGAAACCGACCTCGATCTCATCCTCCACCTCCTGGGCAATGAGGAAGCGTACACGCTCCTCGTCCCACGCACCAATCACCTCCTTAAAGGAGGCAATCTGGTTGTTCTCACAACCTAAGCCCAGCACCAGGACAGCACCTGCGTTGGGGTGCTTGACAAGGGCGGCCAAAGCACGCTGCGTATTTTGGTGGTCGTCACCGAGCTGCGAACAGCCGTAGTTGTGGGTATAGACCCGCACATCGTCTAAGTGCGAGCAGTCGCACTCGCGCTTCACACGCTCGGCGATGGCCTGTGCCTGACCGTTTACGCAACCCACCGAGGGAACAATCCACAACTCGTTGCGAATACCCATCTGACCGTTTTTACGCAGGTAACCCTCGACGGTGAGTCCTTCATCGGGATAGTTCACCTCATAGCGCTTGGGGGTGTATTCGTAGGCCAGGTTGTCGTGCAGGTTGGTCTTCAGGTTGTGGGAGTGAATCCACTCACCGGCCTTGATGGGGGTTGTGGCGTGGCCAATCGGATAGCCGTACTTGACCACATTCTCACCCTCGGCGATGTCGCGCAGGGCCACCTTATGGCCGCGCGCAACATCCTCCTTGAGCGTCACCGTCACACCTTCGATCTGAATCACCTCTCCCGCCTTGAGTTGCTCGTCGAGCACCACACAGACGTTATCGGCTGCATTGATTTTCAGATAGCGTTTCATCGTATCGAACTATTGGGCCAGGAACTTGTTCAGCGCCTCGGCCATACCAAGCTCCTCGATGTCGGCCACATAAGCGGCGACACCCTCAACAAAGCCCTCGACCTCGGAGAAGTCCACGGTGAAGATATTGCTCTTTACAATCTTCTCGACCGTAGCCGTGCGGTTGGTCGAATCCCAATTCTGCTGAATGAATTGAACAAACTCGGCCGTATCGTCGGGCTGGAAGCCGTTCTTACCGCTGTAAAGGGTCAGCAGGGCCGCAAAGGTGAAGAGCTCACGCTGAGCCAGCTTGCCGGCCTTGAACCAATTGTCCTTCACCGTCGGGTAGTTTCGGGCCTCCCACTTCGAGAGCGAGTTGAGCGAGATGGTCTTCAGCAGGTGCTTGATGTAGGGGTTGTAGAAGCGCTCCAGGATACCGGCAGCAAACTCCTTCAACTCGGCCTGATCCTCCTCAATCATCGGAATCACCTCCTCGGCCACCATGTCGTTTACGAACTTCTCGATGGCAGGGGTATTGAAGGCATCCATCACCGTCTCACACCCCATCTGCAAGCCGATGGGCACCATACCCGTATGCGAACCGTTGAGAATGCACACCTTCTTGTCACGGAACTGCTTGATTGAGGGCATAAAGAGCACATGCAGCCCCGCCTTGTCGAGCGGCAACTCCTTCATCACCTCCTTATAGCCCTCACCTCCGATAGCCCACAGGTGGTAGAGCTCAGCCTTTACCACCAGGTTATCGTCGAAGCCCAACTCCTCTTTAATCTCACCGATGGTCTCGCGCGGGAAGCCCGGTACGATACGATCCACCAGCGTATCGCAGAAGTGGCAGTTCTGCTCAACCCAGGCGATGAAATCCTCCCCTAAGTTGTTGTAGCGGGCGTGCTTAATCACATACTCGTGCAGCGTCGAGCCGTTGTTCTCGATGAGCTCGCAGCAGATGATGCAGAGGCCCTTGGTGGGGTCACCTGCAAAGTGCTTGAAGCGCTTGTACAACAGAGCCGTCATCTTTGCAGGATAGGACTTCGGGGGGCAGGCCGTAAGGTCATCACCCTCCTCGTAGCGGATACCCGCCTCGGTGGTATTCGAGATCGTGACCTTCAACTCGGGCGAGAGGAAATATTGCTCATACTTCTCATACTCGACGTAGGGGTTGAACGAATCCATCACGCTCTTTACCAGGCGCACATCCTTCTTGGGCTGCTTATTTTCGATACCCTCCAGGTAGACGTGGTAGAGGTTATCCTGCTTATTCAAGAGGTCAATCATACCCAGCACCTTGTGCTCGGGGTCCAAAATCGGCTGGCAGATGGCCACACCCGAATTCATCACGCCCTTTTCGTTGGCGATGTCAATCTGCCAATCAACAAAAGCTCTAAGGAAATTACCCTCACCAAACTGGAGGATTCGAATCGGTCGCTCCTGTTTCTCGACCGTTGTTTTATTCAACTGTTTCATAGTACTATTTTTACAGAACAATGGGTTTATGTTTCGGAACCAGCGACTTCATAATCGACCAGGCGATTACATAGGCCACGGCGCAGATGCAGAAGATAATCATATAGCCGGCCGGTTTACCCGTGAAGCCGACAAACGAGAAGGCCTCGCCCTGGGCAGCGGCGTAGTCGAACAACATACCGGCACCCTTGTTAATGAGGAACGAGCCGCAACCTCCGGCCATGGCACCAATACCCGTAATGGTGGCGATGGTCGATTTGGGGAACATATCGCCGATGGTCGAGAACAAGTTTGCCGACCAGGCCTGGTGTCCGGCACCTGCGATACCGATAATCAGGGCGGGGAACCACACCGAGATACCCTGCAGGGGCTGGGCGAAGAGGGCAAAGAGCGGGAAGAAGGCGAAAATCAACATCGCCAGCATACGACCCGAGTAGGGCTCCATACCGCGCTTCTCGACAAAGAGCTTGGGCAGGTAACCGCCACCAATCGAGATTACCGTTACAATCAGGTAGAGGACAAAGACCAGCATCTTACCGGTCGTGGTATCCATACCGTAGCCGCACTCCGAGAAGTAGGCCGGAGCCCAGAACAGATAGAACCACCACACACCGTCGGTAAAGAACTTACCGGCAATAAACGACCAGGTCTGCTTGTAGCCGAAACACTTGAGGAAGGGGATGGTCTTCTCCTGCTCGGTCGTCTGCACGGGCTTCTGCTCCTCCTTGTCATCCTGCAGGATGTACTCCAGCTCGGCCTCATTGACAAACTTCGACTTCTCGGGCTTCTCATACATAAATACCCAGAAGAACATCCAAACGAATCCCAGGGCACCAATGATAATAAAGGCCATCTCCCAGCCCCAGGCCTGAGCCAATACGGGAACAGTCAGCGGAGCTGCCAGGGCACCTACCGAAGCTCCGGCATTAAACAACGAGGTGGCCAGTGCACGATCCTTCTTGGGGAAGTACTCGGCCGTAACCTTGATGGCTGCGGGGAAGTTGCCGGCCTCACCGAGAGCCAAGATACCACGACAAGCCAGGAACAACCAGACACTCACCGAGGCGACTGCCAAAGCTGCTGTCGAACCCGCTTCAAGGGCCTTCAGAGCCTCAATCGACTCGTGCCCCTCGATCTGCATGGTCACCCAGCCGCAACCGGCATGCATACAGGCACCCAGCGACCAGACACCAATGGCCCACAAGAAGCCCTTCTTGGTACCCATCCAATCGACAAACTTGCCGGCAAAGAGGCAGGCAATGGCGTAGAAGATGGAGAAGAAGCCCGTGATGGTACCATAGTCCGAATCGGTCCAATGGAACTCGGGAGCAATAAAGTCTTTCCAGGTCAGTGACAGTACCTGACGGTCCATATAGTTTACCGTCGTAGCCACAAACAACAACAGGCACATCCACCAGCGCCAGTTGGTCATAACTGATTTTTTGTTCATACTTCTATTCCTTTATTCTTTTTGTTTTACATAGTTTTAGGTTATCGGTAACTATTTGCGCAGCTCGGCAATCACCTCTAAGCACTCGCGGCACTTCTCGGTCACATAGGCCCAATCTTCGGCCTTCACACGCTCCGCGGGGAAGAGTCTCGAGCCCATACCCACGCAGTAGACTCCCGCCTTGAACCACTTCTCGAGGTTCTCCTTGTCGGGCGATACGCCTCCCGTTACCATAATCTTCGACCAGGGGCAGGGGGCCATCAGACCCTTGACCATGTTGGGGCCATAGACATCGCCCGGGAAGAGCTTCGTGAGGTCACAACCCAGCTCCTGGGCCTTGCCAATCTCTGACACCGTACCGCAACCCGGGCAGTAGGGAACCAGACGACGATTGCAGACCACTGCAATATCAGGGTTGAACAGAGGGCCTACCACGAAGCAGGCTCCCAGCTGGAGGTAGAGCGCTGCGGTCGGAGCATCGACCACCGAGCCAATTCCGAGCGCCAACTCGGGACACTCTACGGCAGCCCACTTCACCAGCTGGCCGAAAATCTCATGGGCAAAGTCACCACGATTCGTAAACTCGAAGGCACGAACACCCCCCTCATAGCAGGCCTTGACCACCTGCTTGGCCACCTCAATATCCCTGTGGTAAAATACCGGAACCATTCCGGTTGCGCCAATCTTCTGTAAGACGGCTAACTTATCAAATCGAGCCATTTAATTCAATTCACAATTCAAAATTCACAATTCACAATTAGTGGTTAGTAGTTAGGATTAGTGGTTAGCGGTAATTCTCACACCTCCTATATCTCCCACAATTCCTAATTCCTCACTCCTAATTCCTAATTCCTTTT